>JAZLJM010000098.1:0-22621 GCA_045617805.1 Pseudobutyrivibrio sp. | reverse complement strand
TCCCATTTAGCAAAACGCTGTTACAGGGAATTGTCCGGAGGACAACAGCAGAGAGTTCTTTTAGCAAGAGCACTCTGTGCTACAAGAAAATTGCTTTTACTTGATGAACCGGTTGCAGGACTGGATCCGAAAGCAATGGCAGAATTATATGAATTAATTGAGAAGTTGAATAAAGAAGGCTTAACAGTGATTATGATTTCTCATGACATAGCTGTTGCAATTAAATATGCCAGTCATGTTCTCCATGTTGATAATCAAACATTCTTTGGAACAAAGGAAGAATATCTAAAGAGTGATGCAGGAAAGAAATTCATGATTCTGCAAGAAATGGAGATGAAGTGATGGAAAAATTAATGCTTTATTTGGAATATCCCTTCGTGCGATATGCACTCATTGTCGGAGTTCTGATTGCTCTTTGTTCATCACTTCTTGGTGTAACGCTTGTATTAAAGCGTTTCTCCTTTATCGGAGATGGACTATCTCATGTAGCATTTGGAGCTATGGCTATTTCCGGGATTCTGGGAGTTACAAATGATACATTGGTAGTTCTTCCGATTACGATAGTATGTGCTGTGCTTCTTCTTAAGACAGGACAAAATACAAAGATTAAGGGAGATGCAGCAATTGCAATGATATCAGTTGGAGCATTGGCATTTGGCTATTTGCTTATGAATATTTTTTCAACATCATCCAATCTTTCAGGGGATGTGTGCTCCACATTGTTTGGCTCAACGTCAATTCTTACTTTGAAAAAAGAAGAGGTATGGCTTTGTGCTTTTTTATCAATAGTAGTGGTGCTTTTCTTCATTCTCTTTTACAACAAGATTTTTGATGTGACATTTGATGAGAATTTTGCAAGGTCAGCGGGAACCAAGGTCGATTTATACAATCTGATTATAGCGATAATCATAGCAGTGATTATTGTACTTGCAATGAATTTGGTTGGTTCATTACTGATTTCTGCTTTAATTATTTTCCCGGCTTTGTCGGCGATGCGACTTTTTAACAGTTTTAAGAGAGTAACAATATGTTCTGCAGTTATTTCTGTTATCTGTGCATTCAGCGGAATTATAATTTCGATTTTGGCTGGTACACCCGTTGGATCAACGATTGTAGCTGTAGATGTTGCAGTGTTCTTTATATGCTATATAGCAGGGAAAATTGTGGGAGGTAGCAGAGCATGAGAAGAAATTTATTTGGATTTGTGATCATCATGATGATGGTAGTAATGTTGACAGGTTGCGGAAATACGGATTCTAAAGTCCCACAGGTAATTCAGAATCAGATGCAGGAAGCTGATAATAAAAACAGTCAGAGTGAATCTACAAAAGAAACTGAAGAAGATAAGTCATCTGAAATATCAGAAAAATTACCTACTGAGGTTGTAACTGATAATAATACAGAAGGAAGAACAACAGATGACAATGTTGATGTAGATTTGACAAAACTTAGTAGTACGATGGTTTATTCTGAAGTTTATAACATGATGTATACTCCAGAGAATTATATTGGAAAAACTGTAAAAATGAGCGGAATGTTTGTGGCATATATAAATCAGGAGCAGAGTCAGTTTTATCCAGCGGTAATCATTGCTGATGCAACTGCTTGTTGTTCACAGGGCTTAGAATTTGTATTGGAAGGTAATCCATCTTATCCGGAAGGGTATCCAGAAACTGAAACAGATATAACAGTTATAGGTACATTTGAGACTTATTTTGAGGATGGGAATACTTATTGTAGGTTAAAAAATGCAAAAATAGAATAGCTTTGAAAATTGAAATTTACGGATAAATACATATATCAGCGTCGGAGAAATCCGGCGCTTTTATAATGCCTAAAAGGAAGGAGGGATTGGATGCAGGAAGAAGTTGAAAATAGGACAGTTAACCTGGCTGTTACGACGACAAGGATGACGGCAAGGGCGATTTTGTCCTGAATCAGAACGTATCTGCTTATATAATTATGATAATAAGGAAGGGTGAATATATGACTACAAAGACAGCTATACGATTTGTTAATTCTATACCGGTGCGCGCAAGGTGGGGTGATGATGATAAAACCTGGTGGTATGCAGCGACTGATGTTTTACAAGCACTTTTACAAAGTCAGAATTCCCGTAGATATTGGAATACGTTTAAAGATTGGATTAATGGTATGAGTGATCCAATTAATAAATAATCGGAATTAAGGTGCTTTTACACTTGAATTCCGAGAGGAAAGGAGGTACAATAAAATCGGAATTGAGGTGAAAAACAACCTAAGTTTCGGAGGAAAGATATGATAGAGAGACCGACATATGTTGAAAAGCTTATTAGTAAGCAATGGAATGGAAGGGTAAAGATTATCACAGGTATTAGAAGAAGCGGAAAGAGTACGCTTCTTTTTGATATATACAAAGAATATCTTTTGAATTCTGGGGTATCAAGGTCTGAAATTATTGCGATAGCATTGGATGATGATATAAACGAAAAATTTAGAAATCCTTCAATAATATCGGATTATGTAAGAAAAAAATGTGCAGATAAAAATAAGAAATACTATGTATTTTTAGACGAAATTCAGTACGCAATAAGTAAGGAAGAACTTCGTGACAAAGATAAACCAATAAGATTGTATAGTGTATTAACCGGTTTTTTGAAACTAGGGAATATTGATGTATATGTTACCGGTAGTAATTCAAAACTTTTATCCAAGGATGTTTTAACTGAATTTAGGGGAAGAGGTGATGTTATTCATGTATATCCGTTATCATTCTCTGAATTCTATGCTGCTGCGGGATTAGATAAAGTTGATGCATATAACGAGTATGTAATGTATGGTGGAATGCCATATCTTTTGCAGCTAAAAACAGATCAAGATAAATATGAATATTTAGAGTCTCTATTTGAGGAAATCTATTTTAAGGATATTGAAGAACGTTATAATATTCTGTTGCCGGAGGTTTTGAGAGATCTTACAAGTAGTGTTTGCTCTTCGGTAGGATCGCTTACTAATGCAAGCAAGATTGCACGAACCGTATCTACGGTAAGAGGAAAAACTGTTGATTCTGAAACCATCAGTTTGTATTTGGAATATTTGCAGGATAGTTTTTTGTTTTCTAAAGCTGTCAGATATGATGTAAAGGGTAAGAAATACTTTGATTATCCATCGAAGTATTATTGTACAGATGTTGGACTTAGAAATATTCGATTAGGCTTAAGGCAACAGGAAGAAACTCATATTTTAGAGAATATATTATATAGTGAATTGCTGTATAGAGGTTTTTCGGTTGACGTGGGTGTGGTTGAAGTTACAGAAAAGAATGAGGACGGAAAACGAACAAAAAAATTATTAGAAATAGACTTTATAGCTAGAAAAGGTACTGAAAAGTATTACATACAATCCGCATTAAGTATGGATGATTTAGAAAAGCAGGAAGCTGAATTGAAATCCTTGAGAGCAGTTAATGATTCATTTAAAAAAATTGTAATTTCAAAAAGTTATGGGAAAAGTTGGGTTGATGATGAAGGTATTTTGCGAATCAATATGATTGATTTTTTACTTGATGCTAATAGTCTTAAAAGATGATTGATTTTCGAATAGTGCACAGAATGTAGAATCAATATGATTTTGTTGGATTTATAAGGGAGGAATATACAATGAATGGTTTTGAAAATGTTTCAGAATTTATGGAAAATATGCAGGATACGGCTAATAAATATGTCGAGTATCAGAGGGTTGAGCCTGAAAATATTGTGTATCATGAGATAACAGATGAGAGACAGCTTGAATTAGTTAAAAAGGCTGTGAATAAGAGTTCTTTTGTTGTAATAGCGGTTCTTATAGCATTTTTGGCAACTGGTATTTATTCGATATGCACAGGAGGCATTTTGGCAGGGGTTATGCTGTTAGTTTTTACTGCTTTGCTAGTTTATTTCTTTATTCCTGGGGTCATTAGTAAGCCTGTAGTAAAAGAGGGCAAAGCTATTTGGAAGCAGACTAGAAGAAGCGGTACTGATAATAATAGAAAAAATAAGTATACATATTATGTAACAATTATTTTTGAAGAACCTAGTAAAATGCTGTGTCAATTAATTCAAACGAGCAAAGAGGATTATGAAAAGATAGAAGAAGGAACTTCAGTTTTATTAATAAAAAAAGGTAATTTATTTTATGCGTGCGTTGATGAATAGAGCTTTATAAAAAATAAGGATTATAGCCTGGAAAGTGAAATTGGCTATAATCCTTTTATATTTTAAAGCTGCAAAAATGAAGTTTATAGCTACATATTTGCAGCTGAATTTTTGAGTTGGTAAAAATCCTACTCAATTTAGCATAGCGATTGAAATGTTTAAATACATAGCAAAGCAACACCAGGCAGCATATGGAATAAGCATATACATTGCAGGTTTAGAATATTTTGAAGTATTAATGATTAGTCCAATTATCATTGCAAGTAAAATTGCAAGCCATATAACTGAAAATACATAAAGCTGTAGGTTAAAGAATATTAAACTCCAGCCAAAATTGAATCCAAGCTGAATAATGTATATCAATAATCCTGTTCCACGAGCTTCATCAGTTGATTTTATGATGAAGAAGCTGGCGATTCCCATTAATATATATAGGATTGTCCAGGCAACAGGAAATAACCATGCAGGTGGTGCAAGTGGTGGCTTTATCATAGTGTTAAATTCGTACATTGCGTCCTGTGTGAAAAACGATGAGGTTGCCCCTATTAATAATGGTACAGCGATGCAAATGAAAAATGTTATTACAGTCCATGCGTTCCATTCAATTATCGCTTTGTGCGCCTCATCATTTTGAGAATATGTTGTGTTCATATTTTTACCTCCTTTTTGTAAGCCTATATTATGCATAATTTTGTAGCTTTTGTTCTTTGGTTAATAAATATAGTATTCAAGAAGTGCACTAACAATACGAGTTAACATATAAAAAATAAAATATTTTTCTTAAAAAGTATGTTACTTTACAATTTGAACAAAAAGAAATGATATTATTATCTCAAATATAGATGTGTAGATGGGTTGCACGGGAGGTTTTTATGGATATTGAGTATTTACTTTTTTTACAGGACATAAGAAATGCTTCTGGAGATTTATTTGCTCCATTTTTTTTATGGTTGACGGATTTTTCTGTTAGCTTGTGGCCGATTATTCTTATGTATTTTGTTTATTGGACTTGTGATAGAAATGTGGGAAAACGTTTGATATTTGGTCATTCTGGGGCATTACTAATGAATGGTTTTTTGAAGCTGGTGTGCTGTGTGAATCGTCCTTGGATTAGATGCGATGAGATTGAACCATATGGTGATGTTAAGGGTGGTGCAACTGGATATTCTTTTCCTAGTGGACATTCCACTAATGTTACTTCTATTTTTGGTGGAATTGGTTTTTGGCAGAGAAAGAAGCATATTGTTATTACTATTGTTTCATTTGCGATAGTTGTTTTAACAATGTTTTCGAGGAATTATTTAGGTGTTCATACTCCGCAGGATGTTATTGTAGGATGCCTTGCCGCTATTGTAATGATGATTCTTGCAAATTTTATTGAAAGCTGGACTGATAAAAATATTAAAAGAGATTTGTATGTCATTATTGGTGGTCTGTTACTTTGTGTTGTATTAATAATTTTTTATGAAACAAAATCATATCCGCTAGTTTATAATGATGCCGGTGAGCTTTTAGTTGATCCTAAAAAAATGATTGCAGATTCATTTGAAGGTATTGGGGCTATAAGCGCATATGTTATCTGTAGATATTTTGAGAGAAGATATTTTGATTTTGAGAAAATTCTTGATTGGAAGAGTAGATTTGTTGTTGCGACAATTTGTTCCATCCCTCTTATTTGGTGGTTTAATCATTGTATAGATTTGGTTAGTAATTTATTGAATAGAAATTGGGCAAAGTTTTTATACTTTTTTGTTGGTATTACATATGCAATGATTGTTGTTCCTGCAATAATGAAAAAAGTAAGTGGTAAAATGTTAGAGACAGAGAATAATTCTTAGAATAAAATGTGGTTTACCTATTTAATCTCTTTTGCTATAATATACACAAGTTTTTTCTTAAATTTAGGAGGCAAAGATGGCTGAAAATAAGAATTATCCAATAAATATCAGTGTAGAAGGCGACGTTAATGTTACAGAAGAGGTTGTTGCTATTATTGCTGGCTTAGGAGCACTTGAGGTTGAGGGTGTTGATTCTCTTACAGGTAGTCTTACTACTGAAAATATTTCAAAGAGCGGAGCTTCTCGTTTAGCAAAGGCAATTAGAGTTATTGAGGGTGACAATAAGAGTCTTACTATTCGTTTATCAATTAATATTAAGTATGGCTTTGAGATTCCAACTGTATGTGAACAGGTTCAGGACAAGGTTAAGCAGGCAGTTGAGACTATGACAGGTCTTGAGGTTTCTACTGTTGATATTCGTATTGCAACAGTAAGTGTTTCTTAGTCAATGTTATTTATTTTTTATGCATTATATTGTATAATTATGGGGTGCTATTCGTGTGATAGCACCCTTTTTACAAGCAATTCTAGGATTTTTAGGAGATTTTTTTATGAATAGACATGAAATTAGAAAAGAAGTATTCAAGGCTGTTTTTATGAATGAGTTTCATGATTCAGATGATATTAATGAGATTCATGATATGTTCTTAAACGGACGTGACGCGGCTGAGGAAGAGGACTTGCTGAAGAATAACAAGTCTCAAGAGGATGAAGAATACATCAAGAAAAAGGTAGAAGAGATTTCTTTAAAAATTCCTGAAATCGATGCTGTAATAAATGAAAAGGTTGAAGGCTGGAAGACAACTCGTATGTCAAAGGTCGATCTTTCTTTATTACGTCTTGCATACTATGAGATTAAATTCGAAAATCTTCCAGTAGGAGTTGCTATCAATGAGGCTGTTAGCTTGGCTGATGAATTTGGCACAGATTCTTCTGCAAGCTTTGTAAATGGCGCATTGGTAAAATTAATAAAAGATGAGTAAAAACGTTTATAGCGTTACACAAGTAAATAATTATATCGATAGAATGTTCCAGGATGATTTTATGTTAGGGAATCTCACAATTAGTGGAGAGGTTTCGAATTGTAAGTATAATCATACTGGACATATTTACTTTACATTAAAAGATGATAAGACCTCAATTTCATGTGTAATGTTTGCCGGTAATCGAATTAAGGGCTTGAAATTTCCGATGAAGGATGGCGATTCTGTTGTTATTAATGGATATGTTGGAATTTATCAGGCTGCTGGTAAATATCAGGTTTATGCTAAAAGTATAGAGCTTGATGGTGTTGGTGATTTATATGCTAAATTTGAGCTTTTGAAAAAGGAGCTTGAAGAAAGCGGCATGTTTGATTCAATGTATAAAAAGCCGATTCCAAGGTATGCTCAGAGGATTGGAATTGTAACAGCACCGACTGGTGCGGCGGTGCATGATATTATCAGAGTTTCTAAGAGACGAAATCCTTTCGTTGAACTTATTTTGTATAAGGCACAGGTTCAAGGCGAAGCTGCAAAGCAAAGTATTGTGGCTGGAATTAAGGCACTGGATGAGCTTGATCTTGATGTGATTATCATTGGACGAGGTGGTGGCTCAATCGAAGATTTATGGGCCTTTAATGAAATTGAAGTTGCAAAGGCTATTTTTAATTGTAATACGCCAATTATCTCTGCTGTTGGTCATGAGGTTGATTTTACGATTGCGGATTTTGTGGCAGATGTTAGAGCGGCGACTCCTTCACAGGCGGCTGAGATTGCTAATTTCATATATGAGGATTTTGCTGGCATTTTGGATAGATATAGTGATCGATTCAATATAAGTATTAATCATTTGATTGATTCCTACGAAAATCGTCTGATGGCATTTAAAAAGCAGCTTGCTTTACTTGCTCCAGCAAATCGGATAAAGGTTAATGAGGATAAGCTTAAGCAATTGTCTGAAAAGCTTGAACGTACAATGCAGTATTTGCTGGAAAACAGACAAAATCAGCTTGCCATGTTTTCAACCAGATTAGACGCCTTATCGCCAGCAAAGAGGCTTTCAAAAGGCTTTGGATATATTACTCTAGAGGATAATACAAAGGTTGATTCTATTGACAAAATTAATGTTGGTGATGTTATTACAACACGTATTATTGATGGAGAAATAAAGAGTAAGATTACAAAAATTACAAACCAGTAGAGGTAAAATAATGGAACATACAATAGAAGAAGGCTTTGAAAAGCTCGAAGGTATTATTGGACAGATGGAATCACAGGAGATTTCGCTGGATGAAGCATTCGATTTGTACAAGGCTGGAATGGAAGAATTAAAATATTGCAATTCAAAAATCAATGATACAAAAAAAGCGGTTATGGCATATCAGGAAAATGGCAGCTTTGAAGTATTTGAAGAGGACGAATAAATGAGCGATAAGATGAATGAGAAGATTTCTCAGATAGAAGAAATTTTGTATAGCTTTTTGCCAGAAGAAAGCGGATATCAAAAGACGATTCTTGAGGCAATGAATTATAGCATTAAAGCAGGCGGGAAAAGACTTCGTCCGATGCTTATGCTTGAGACCTATAAGCTATTTGGTGGTGATTTAGATGTGATTCATCCTTTTATGGCAGCAATTGAGATGATTCATACATATTCATTAGTGCATGATGATTTGCCAGCCATGGATAATGATATGCTTCGTAGAGGAAAGCCAACTACGCATGCTGTTTACGGTGAAGCAATGGGAATACTTGCAGGAGATGCACTGCTTAATTTTGCTTTTGAAACAGCTACAAAGGCTTTTGAGTATGCAGAATGTGATGCTTGTGATGTGGCAAAAGCATTTAGAGTATTAGCTACCAAAGCTGGTGCTTTTGGTATGATTGGCGGGCAGGTTGTCGATGTTGAATCAGAGCGATTGGGAACAATTACTCGTGAAAAGTTAGATTTTATTTTTAAGCTAAAGACAGGTGCATTGATTGAAGCATCAATGATGATTGGTGCGATTCTAGCTGGAGCATCTGATGCTGAAGTTAAGCTTGTTGAAGAGGTTGCATCAAAGGTTGGTCTGGCTTTTCAAATTCAAGACGATATTTTAGATGTGATTGGTGATGAAGCTGTCCTTGGCAAGCCAATCGGTTCTGATGAAAAAAATCAAAAAGCAACATATGTTGTTTATGAAGGAATAGAAAAATCAAAAGAGGATGTTAAAAAGCTAACAGATGAAGCCTTAGCAAAGCTTGATTCGTTGTCTAACAAAAATGATTTCTTAGTAGAGCTTTTAACAAATCTTGTTTTTCGTAATAAATAAAAAGGCGTAGTAATGATTCTTGATAAAATTAATCAACCAAATGATATAAAGAATTTATCCGAAGATGAGATAATGAAGCTTCCTGATGAGATTAGAAGCTTTCTTATTGAGCATCTTTCGCAGACGGGCGGTCATTTGGCTTCAAATTTAGGTACGGTTGAGCTTACAATTGCTCTCCATTTGATTTGCGATTTTCCAGAGGACAAAATTATATGGGATGTTGGACATCAAAGCTACACCCACAAAATCCTTACTGGTAGAAAAAATCAATTTGATACTTTGCGTCAGTTTCAGGGTTTGAGTGGTTTCCCTAAAAGAAGTGAATCTGATTGTGACAGCTTTGATACAGGTCATAGTTCTACTTCGATTTCTGCTGCACTTGGTTATGCCTGTGCCAGAAAAATACAAGGCAAAAACAATAAAGTTGTTGCCGTAATAGGTGATGGGGCATTGACAGGTGGAATGGCATATGAGGCATTAAACAATGCGGCTATGCTAAAAGATTCAAATCTTTTAATTGTTTTGAACGACAATGAAATGTCAATTTCAAAAAATGTCGGTGGTATGTCGCTTAATCTTGAAAAGGTTAGAACTAGTGCAAAGTATAATGGATTAAAAAATAGTGTAATTGATTCACTTGATAAGCTTCCAAATGGAGAAAATCTTATCAAGCGAATTAGAAAGACAAAGAATACAATTAAATCAATTGTTGTTCCGAATATGGTATTTGAAGATTTGGGCGTTATGTATTTGGGACCTGTTGATGGTCATGATATAAAAGCAATGACAGCAATGTTTGAGATGGCTGTCAATTGTGATGGACCAGTTTTGGTACATGTTTTGACTAAAAAAGGTAAGGGCTATGAACCAGCGGAAAATCATCCTACAAGATTTCATTCTGCAGCGACCTTTGATATCAAGACTGGATTACCAAATAGAAGCACTCAGCCAGGGTACACAGATATTTTTTCTACTGTAATGCGAAAAATGGGAGATAGAAATCCTAAGCTTGTTGCAATAACTGCTGCGATGGCTGAAGGAGCAGGTCTTAAAAGATTTAGAAATATGTTCCCTGACAGGTTTTTTGATGTTGGAATTGCTGAGGAGCATGCTGTTACTTTCGCAGCAGGGCTTGCTCTTGGCGGAAATATTCCTGTTTTTGCTGTGTATTCGTCATTTTTACAGCGTTGTTATGATCAGATAGTTGAAGATGTCTGCCTACAAAAGGCGCATGTTGTTTTTGCAATTGACAGGGCTGGTATTGTTGGAAGTGATGGCTCTACACATCAGGGTATTTTTGATGTTTCATTTTTAACATCAATTCCAAATATGACGGTTATGGCTCCAAAGAATAAATGGGAGCTTTCAGATATGCTGAAGTTTGCTATTGATTTCGATGGACCAATAGCAATCAGATATCCTCGAGGTGAGGCATATTGTGGCTTGCATGAATTCCGTAAACCAATTGAGTTAGGTAAATCTGAGATGATTTACGAAGGCTCCAGGGTTTTATTATATCCTTTTGGTTCTATGGTAAAAAGAGCCGAAGAGGTTGTTGATTTACTTAAAGAGCAGGGAGTTGAAGCAGGTTTATGTAATGCGCGTTTTGCAAAACCTCTTGATTATGATTTCCTAAGTAAAGCAGCAGCTAAATACGACATTATTGTAACCATGGAGGAAAATGTTTTGACTGGTGGCTTTGGTCAGCAGGTTGAGAATTATTTATCTGAGAATGGTTTTTCAGGAAAGGTTGTTAAAATCGCTGTTCCCGATAAATTTATTCAGCATGGTAGTGTCACAAAGCTCTTTGAGCTTTTAGAGATGGATTCAAAGTCAATTTGTAAAAAGGTATTAGAAGAATTAGGTTAAATATGAAAGAAAGATTAGATATTGTATTAGTTGATAGAGGCTTTGCTACTTCACGAGAAAAGGCAAAAACGATGATTATGGAAGGTAATGTTTTTGTTAAAGGAAATCGCGAAGACAAGGCTGGTACAAAAATAGATGTTGATGCAGATATTGAAATTCATGGTCAGACCTTAAAGTATGTTAGTCGAGGTGGACTGAAGCTTGAAAAAGCAATGAATAATTTTGATATCTCACTTGACGGCAAGGTTTGTATGGATATAGGTGCTTCAACAGGTGGCTTTACAGATTGCATGCTTCAAAATGGTGCAACAAAGGTTTTTTCTGTTGATGTAGGATACGGACAGTTTGCTTGGAAGCTTCGTCAGGACGAGCGTGTTGTTTGTATGGAAAAGACAAATATTCGCTATGTAACCTTAGAGGATATTGGTGAGCAGCTTGATTTTGCTTCAGTAGATGTTTCTTTTATTTCGCTTACGAAGGTATTAGGACCGGCAAAGGCTTTGCTTAAAGAGGATGCGCAGATGGTTTGTCTAATAAAGCCTCAATTTGAAGCTGGCAAAGAGAAGGTTGGGAAAAAAGGTGTTGTCAGAGATCCTAAGGTACATGAAGAGGTCATCAATTCAGTTATAGATTTTGCAAAATCTATTGGATTCTTTATTCTTCATTTGGAGTTTTCGCCTATTAAGGGACCAGAGGGCAATATTGAATATTTAGTTCATTTATCTACAGTTGAAAAAGAGGGGGATACTATTGATGTTTCTGCAGTTGTTGCTGCAGCACATGGTAGTTTGAATGCATAATGAAATCTTTCTATATTATCGCTAGAAGCTTTGGAGAACAGCATATTAAGTATGTGAATTTTGTAAAGGATTATTTGTCATCAAGGGGTGCAGTTTGTGATGTTGATACACAGACCTGTACGGATGAATCTGATGATAAAATTGATTTACAAAAGGATTATGATTGTGTAATTACTGTCGGTGGTGATGGCACGGTAGTTCGTGTGGCACAAAATCTGTCAAATACTGATGTCCCAATTGTTGGACTTAATTGTGGTCATTTGGGATATTTATGTGATATGTCTACTGACAATGTTGAGCATTGTTTGGATATGCTTTTATCTGATAATACTAGAATTGACGAACGTATGATGCTTGATGGAATTCTGGATGATGATGAATTGAATTCATATACAGCATTAAATGACATCGTAATTTCATCAGCAGCGGCTGGAATTGCAGTCCTTAATTTAAAGGTTTCTGTTAATGGAATACAGCTTTATTCGCATAATTGTGATGGCTTGATTTTGGCGACACCTACAGGCTCTACTGCCTATAATCTATCAGCCAATGGACCAATTGTTAGTCCACATTCTGATTGTATTATTTTAACACCAATCAATCCTCATACATTGAATTCTCGAAGTATTATTTTATCAAGTGATGATGAGATACAGATAGAGGTCGGCTTACGTCATTTTGATGATACTGAAGAGGCAACTGTAATTTATGATGGTGTGTCGCGTCAGATTTTGCATAAAGGTGAGGTCTTAAAGGTTACTAGATCAAAAGCAACTACGAAAATGGTTCGTTTGGAAAGTGCTAATTTCCTTGAACGTATTAGAGCAAGAATGCAGGAGATTTAAATGAAAATTGAAAGACAAACAAAAATCTTAGAGCTGATTGTTAAAAATGAAATAGGAACACAGGAGGAGCTTACAGCGCAGCTTGAAGCTGCAGGCTTTAATGCTACTCAGGCTACAGTTTCGCGTGATATTCGTGAAATGAAGCTCACAAAGGTTGCAGATAGCAATGGGCGTTTGCGCTATGTGGCTTTTAGAACGACAGAAGATGATATGAATGAAAAATATATTCGTATCTTTCTTGATGGTTTTATTTCTATGGACAATGCTCAAAATATGCTTGTTATCAAGACTGTATCAGGTATGGCTATGGCTGTAGCAGCAGCACTTGATCATATGGATTTTCCTGAAATTGTTGGTTCAATTGCTGGTGATGACACAATTATGTGTGCTGTAAGAAGTGTTGATGACACGATTATGATAATGGGTAAGTTGAAAAAAATCATTGAACATGATTAAATATAAAATCTAGGCAACATTTTTACGGGGCAAAAGGAGAGAAAATGTTAGCAAGTTTACACGTAAAAAAATTGGCTCTCATAGAAGAAGAGGAAATTATTTTTACTGATGGTCTTAATATTCTTTCAGGTGAGACAGGTGCAGGTAAATCAATTATTTTAGGTGCACTTAATCTTACATTAGGGGATAAAGCTTCAAAGGAGATGCTTCGCAATTCTTCTGATGAGGCTTTTGTTGAGGCTGTATTTTTAGTCAAGGATGAAAAGACAAAGGAGCTTCTTCGAAATGAGGATGTTGAACCTTATGATGATGAGGTGATTCTTAGTCGTAAAATTACAGAATCCAGAAGTGTTGGAAAGATAAATGGTGAGCAGGTTCCTGCTGCCAAAATGAAAATGATAGGTTCTATTTTGCTTGATATTTATGGTCAGAAGGAGCATCAGTCGCTTTTGAATAAAGCTAAGCATATGGAGCTTTTAGATGAATTTGCCAAGGACGATATTGGTGATTTAAAGCAAAAGGTTTCAAAGGCGTATAAGGATTACTCAGCGTTAAAAAAGGAGCTTGAGGAAGCAAAGTCAGCTGACAATTCTAAGGAGCGCGAGATTGTTCTTTTAGATTACGAAATTAACGAAATCGAGTCTGCTAATTTGAAGCCTGGTGAGGACGAGGAGTTAGAGACAGAATATAAACGTCTATCTAATTATGGGCGAGTGATTGAATATTTAGGTCGTGCGCATGAGGCAATTTCTTGTGATGGTGGGGCGTCAGATGCAATTTCAAGAGCAATTTCTGATATTCGTACAATTGAGGGAGTTGATGAAAAAGCGTCAGATTTTCTTTCAATGCTAAGTGATGCAGATGCAATTATTTCTGATTTTAATCGAGAGATTTCTTCTTATATTTCTGATGCGTCCTTTGATGAAAGAGCGTTTAATGATATTGAGCTTCGTTTAAATGAAATAAATCGTTTGAAGGATAAATATGGTTCTTCCATCGAAAAAATACTTGAAGCCTTAGAAGAAAGACAGGAAAAAAAGAAGAAGTACGAATCATTTGATGAATATTTAAATAAGCTTACTGAGGATGTGAAAAAATCAAGACAGGAGCTCGAAGCAATTTGTATACAATTATCAGAAATCCGTGCAAAAAATGCTTTTAAGCTATCAGGCCTAATGCAGGAGGCGATGTCGGATTTGAATTTCTTAAATTCCATTTTTACGATGGAGCTGGTGCGCTTGGATCATTTTACTGAAAATGGTATTGATGATGGACAGTTTATGATTTGTACAAATCCAGGTGAGCCGGTTAGACCGCTTAAGGATATTGCATCAGGTGGTGAGATGAGCCGAATTATGCTTGCAATAAAGACTGTTCTTGCCAGTCGTGATGATATTGATACACTTATTTTTGATGAAATTGATGCGGGTATTTCTGGTCGTACGGCGCAGGCTGTATCAGAAAAGATGGCAGTTGTTGCAGATGCTCATCAGGTGATTTGTATTACACATTTACCTCAAATTGCTGCAATGGCAGATACTCATTTTCTTATTGAAAAAAATGTTGAGAACGGACATACAATTTCTGGCATCAAAAAACTTGAAGAGTCTGATATTGTATTAGAACTTTCAAGAATGCTTGGAGGAAGTGTGATTACAGATTCTGTAAAGACGAATGCACTTGAAATAAAGCAGTTTGCAAATGAGTATAAAGCAGCTTTAAAAAAATAGTATAGTTTATTATTTTTGAAAATTAGTACTTGAAATATTTTGAATAAGTTGATATAGTAATAACCGCATGATTCTTCATGCGGTTTTCTATTTTCCAATTTTTCCCAATTTGTTTTGTGTCATAATGGAGAGAAAATTATGACATATACAGAATTTAAAGATGAAGTTTTAGTAAAAGTAAAGGAGAGATACAACGAGGATTACGAGATTTCTATTCAAGAATTTCAAAAGAATAATGGCACGGTGCTAGATGGACTTATTATTCGAAATTCAAAATTCAATATTTCGCCAACAATCTATCTTAATGGATATTATGCAAAACTAGAGGATAATGTTGAATTTGATACAATTTTTGAAACTATCGTCGATGTCTATGAAACACACAAAAGAGAATATGATATTGATATAGTTGATATTATGGATTTTGAAAAATGCAAGAGTAAGATTATCTATAAGCTTGTTAATTATGAGCAGAATGCTGAAATGCTAAAGAGTGTACCGCATGTTAGATATCTGGATTTGGCGATTGTTTTCTATTTATTCTGTGATTCACTAGAAAATGAAATCGAAGGGATCGGAACTATTCAGATTTCTGACGATTGGCTTGAACGCTGGAAGATTTCAAAGGATGAGCTTTTTGAAATTGCTAAAGAAAATACACCACAGATTCTTAAGTATAGAGCGGATTCACTTTCTGATATCATTCAGCGAGTAATGAAAAAATCAGATATGTCAGATGGTGAGATATTTGAAGGAATCGAAAATATTCCTCCGTATATTGTTTTATCTAACAAAGCAGGAGTAAATGGTGCATCAGTAATTTTATATGATAATCTTCTAAAGAGTATTGCAAAAGCAATTAATTTTGATTTGTTTATTATCCCATGTTCGATTCATGAAGTGATAATTGCACCAGCTCTTGAAAGCTTTATGCATAATAAGGGTGCTGCGTTGAAGGATACAATTGCAGTTGTAAATAATAATGAATTAGCTGAGGTTGATGTATTATCAAATAATCTTTATTTATATTCCCTTGAAAAGGATGCTATAGAAATTTACTAAAACAAAAAAAGATACCGCATTGAATTTCAATGTCGGTATCTTTTTTTTAGTATGATTTAAGTTTTTTCCAAAGTGTAGTTGTATAATCTAGAATTTCATTATCGTAGGATTTGTAGATTTCACAATTGTTTAAGGTTTCTCGTGTTGGAAAAACAGTTTCATCAGCAAGCGTTTCTTCGTCTTCATTTTGAGCAACTGTCATGTTTGGAGTAGCATACCAGACGTATTCAAAATTCTTTACTGCAGAAGCTTCTTTGTTCATGTAATCAATCCATTTGATTGCTGCATCATAATGCTTGCAGGTTCTTGGTACAAACCAGGAATCAATCCATAGATTTGAGCCTTCCTTTGGAACTGTGTAGGCTAAGTTTTCATTGAATTCCATACCTGTTGCGGCTTCACCTGAATAGCAGACAGCCATTGCGGCATCTTCAGATACCATACATTCGTAGGTTTCATCCATGAGATAGGCATATACTAAATCTTTTTCTTTACATAATTTTTCATAGGCTTTGTCAAGCTCGTCCTTGTCAGTGGAGTTTATTGAACAACCCATCATTGTGAGAGGAACCATAAAAGCATCTCTTTGCGAATTTATCATTACAATTTGATTATTGTACTTTTTATCCCAAAGGCAATTCCAGCTTGAAACGGTATCTTTATCAACCATTTTTGTGTTGTATAGAATTCCAACAGTTCCATAAAAATATGGAACTGTATACTCATGAGTTGGGTCAAAAGGCTCTGATGCGTCTATGATAAGTGGGTCTACATTTTTGTAATATGACATACTATTGTAATCAAGCGGAATCAATTCGCCTTCTTTTCGTAGTGTTTCAATCATATAATCGGACGTACAGATGACATCATAATTGATAGAGCCGGCTTTATATTTGGCATACATATCTTCAACAGTTTCGTATTCTTCGTATTTTACTTTGATGCCTGTTTCCTTTTGGAAATCACGTAATACTTCAGGTTCAACATATTTTCCATAGTTGAGTACGATTAAGGTGTCATCGCTTTCGGCATCTGAGCCACAGCTTGTCATAGAAAAGATACAACAGGCTGCAAGCAAGAAAGAACAAGATAATGCTTTAATTTTTTTAAACATTTTTCTTTACCTCCTTCTTTGAGCCTTTGAAATTTACAAGTACAAGTAAGACAAAAGCGAAGAGGAATAGAATGGTAGATAGTGCGTATAATTCAGGCTGAATTCCTTTTCTTAATTGTGTGTAAAGCATAGTTGAAAGAGTGTTTACACCAGCACCCTTTGTAAAATATGTAATTGTAAAATCATCAAGTGACATAGTAAGTGCCATTAAAAATCCAGAAAGTACGCCAGGAAATACCTCTGGCCATACGACCTTGAAGAATGCATATATAGGTGTAGCACCTAAATCCATTGCAGCTTCAAAGCATGCCTCTGACATAGACTGCAGCTTTGGTAATACATTAAATATTACATATGGTATTGAGAATGCCACATGTGCGAGTATTACTGAAAATTCTCCTAAGGATGTAAATCTTGTAAACAAAAGCATCAGTGAAATACCAGTTACGATATCTGCATTTAATAGCGGAATATTTGTTGCACCAAGCATTAGCTGTGCATGTCTTTTTTTCATAAAATTTATGCCGATTGCACCAGCAGTACCAAGAACTGTTGCAATGAGGCTGGATGCTAAGGTGATGCGGATAGTTGTAAAAAGTGCATCTGTAATAGCATCGTTTTTAGGAATGTTACCATACCATTGAAGAGTGAAACCTCCCCAAACAGTTCTGGACATTGAATTATTAAATGATAATACAATTAATACAAATATTGGCGCATATAAAAATATGAAAATTAGAGCCATATATATTGAAGATATTCCTTTTTTAATCATAAAAGCATACCTCCATTTTCATTATCATCAACCTTGTTCATTACTGACATAGATAGTAGAACAAAGAACATTAGAATTATTGAAAGGCCAGAGCCTAAATTCCAATTTCTTGCTAAAGTGAATTCCTGTTCAATTACATTTCCTATAAGTAAGATTTTTCCTCCGCCAAGCAAATTTGATACAACAAAGGATGAAAGGGCAGGAACAAAAACCATAATTACTCCGGAAATAATGCCGTCCTTTGAAAGTGGCAATATGATGTGAGTAAGAGTGGTTAAGTGATTTGCGCCAAGGTCCTTTGAGGCTTCAATAATATCATCACTGATTTTTGCAAGTGAATTATAAATCGGCAAAATCATATATGGTAAAAAGTCATAGACCATACCGAGGATTACAGCCTTTTGGGTGTAAAGAATATGAATTCCATCTAATCCTAACAGGTGTAAAAAATTGTTAAGAACACCATTGTTTGACAGGATATTTTGCCATGCCAAAATTCGAAGCATAAAATTCATCCACATTGGTAGGATAAATAAGAAGACAAGAAAGCCTTTATTTTCAAATTTCAGATTGTGCAAAATTAACGAGACTGGATAGGCAATCAATAAACATATGCATGTCGTGATTAAGGCAACCTTTATTGATAAAAGGAGTGCTTTAATGTGTATAGGGTCAGCTATTGCAATAAGGTTTGCAAGCGTAAAGCTTCCAGCATCATTTGTAAATGCGTACCAAATTATATAAAAAAGTGGAAGTATTGTACAAATTAGAATCCAAAGAGCGTATGGACCTGCTAGAAAACTTGTTTTAAGTTTACTAAACATCTTCCTTCAAAGCCTCCTCATCCTCGGATTCTGGTTTGTTCATAATCTGGATGTTGAAAGGTATTACATTAAGTGAAACCTTTTGTCCAACCTTAAAAAGCTTTGTAGTGTGAACAAGCCATGTGTAGTCACCACATTTAACTTCAAGCTCATAGTGTACGCCCTTGAAGAGACAGTCAATAATCTCGCCATCCATAAATCCCTTTTTAGGAGGTAGAAGCTCAACATCCTCAGGACGAATTACTACATCGACAGGCTTCATAGTGCCAAATCCCTTGTCGACGCATTTTACCTGTACGCCAAGGAAGGATACGAGCTCATCTCTAATCATGATTCCCTCGATGATATTTGATTCGCCGATAAAGTCAGCAACAAAAGCATTTTCAGGCTCGTTGTAGATGTCCTCTGGAGTTCCAATTTGCTGGATATAGCCCTGGTTCATTACGACGATAGTGTCAGACATAGTAAGAGCTTCTTCCTGATCATGAGTTACATATATAAATGTGATTCCAAGCTCCTGTTTGATTTTCATAAGCTCGTACTGCATGTTTTGACGAAGCTTTAAATCAAGTGCACCGAGTGGTTCATCTAAAAGAAGCACTCGTGGTTCGTTTACAATAGCGCGTGCGATAGCAATTCTTTGCTGCTGACCGCCTGAAAGAGAGTTTATTGAACGCTTTTCAAAACCATCAAGATTTACAAGCTTGAGGGCATATTTTATTTTGTCATTGATATAATCTTTTGATTTTTTCTGAATTTTAAGTCCAAATGCTATATTTTCTTCTATTGTCATATGTGGAAATAGAGCATACTTTTGAAAGACCGTATTAATAGGTCTTAGATTTGCTGGTAAAGCTGTGATGTCATTACCATTTAAATAGATTTTTCCGGAATCAGGAGTTTCAAAGCCTCCTAATAATCGAAGGGTGGTTGTTTTGCCACAGCCAGAAGGCCCTAGCAATGTTACAAATGAATTTTCTTTGACTTCCAAATCGAGATTTTCAAGAACGAGTTGTTTGTCATAGCTTTTTGATACGTGGTCAAATTGAATAAATTCCAACGAATCATCCTCCTCAAAAAAATATATTCATTCATATAAATTTATTAAATTTTTATATAAATAGAGCTCCGAATCAGACTCGAACTGACGACCCCTTCATTACGAGTGAAGTGCTCTACCAACTGAGCTATCGGAGCTTATTTTTAATAAATGTTTCAAACGAATTTAAGTGTACTTAAATGATAGAAAAAAGTCAATTAAATTTGTTGAGAAAATGTTTGTTACATACTATAATCTATAATGTTATATAGAAAAAATTGTTAGGAGAGTAGTAATGAGCACAAAAAAATCAAATGCTGGTTTTTCAATTGAAGTTCTTAAAAACTTTTTTTGCAAAGAAAATTTACCTTTAATCGTTTTGTGTGGTCTTGCAATTTATGCAATCACAATTTCACTTGTTTCAATTTTTGTTTTACATATGCCAGTTGTTCCAACCTGCGCAATTGTGATACTTGAGGCTGTTTTGGCAGTATGTCTAAGTAAGATTCCTTTATGGATTCATGGTCTTGTTTTTATCGCTCAAATTATTGCAGGAATTTTAGCAGGCCAGATTTTATTTATGGTATTTGCAGCACTTGTATATGGAATTGGTGTTTGCGTTCTTTTTATTAAGGCAAATAATGAATAAGATAAACTATCAAAAAAAATTAGATGAAATTATTTTATCAATTATTGAAGAAGGCCGTGTGCCTTCTTTATTGTTGCATAGTTGTTGTGCACCTTGTAGTAGTTATTGCATAGAGTATCTTTCTGAATTTTTTGAGATAACAGTATTTTACTACAATCCGAATATTTATCCTAAAGAAGAATATTTTATGCGCGTTGCTGAACAAAAGCGGTTTATTTCAGAATTTCCGACAAAGCATAAGGTTTCTTTTATAGAAGGCGATTTTGATCAGGCTGAATACTATCAAAGAGTTAAGGGTTTGGAAAAGGAGCCGGAAAAAGGTGCAAGGTGCGAGGTTTGTTTTGATATGCGATTGAGTAAAACTGCAGAACTTGCAAAATCAAACGGATTTGACTTTTTTACAACAACACTTACAATTAGTCCGATGAAGGATGCTTCACTTTTAAATGAAATAGGGTATCGATGTGCATCAAAATATGGTGTGGAGTGGTTACCTTCTGATTTCAAAAAGAATAATGGTTATAAGCGTTCCACAGAGATATCGAAGGAATACAGCATGTATCGCCAGGATTATTGTGGTTGTGTTTATTCATATCAAGAAAGACAAAATAACAGATAATGGAGGAAAATTATGGCACAGTTATGGGGTGGCAGATTCACAAAAGCCACAGATCAGTTAGTTTATGATTTTAATGCGTCAATTAATTTTGATAAGAAGCTTTTTGAGCAGGATATCAGAGGCAGTATTGCGCATGTAACAATGCTTGCAAAGGTTGGCGTTTTGACAGAGGATGAGCGTAATCAGATTATTGCAGGTCTTAATAGTATTGAAACAGATGTAAATGACGGTGCATTGGTTATTACATCTGAATATGAGGATGTACACAGCTTTGTTGAGGCAAATCTTATTGATAGAATTGGTGATGCTGGAAAGAAGCTTCACACAGGTCGTTCGAGAAATGATCAGGTTGCTCTTGATATGCGTCTTTATACAAGAGACAAGGTTGAAGAGACAGATAATTTGTTAAAGCATCTTCTTGAAACAATTGTTTCAATTATGGAAGAGAATATTGATACAATTATGCCTGGTTTTACTCATTTACAGAAGGCTCAGCCGATTACACTTGCTCATCATATGGGGGCTTATTTTGAGATGTTTAAAAGAGACAGACTTCGTCTTGCTGATATTAGGGATCGTATGAATTATTGTCCACTTGGTTCAGGTGCTCTTGCTGGAACAACGTATCCTCTTGATAGAGAATATACAGCTAGCTTACTTGGCTTTTATGGACCTACAGACAATTCTATGGATGGTGTTTCTGATAGAGATTACCTTATTGAATTTTTATCTGCTTTATCTACAATTCAGATGCATTTATCAAGATTTTCAGAAGAGGTTATTATCTGGAATTCAAATGAATATAGATTTGTAGAAATTGATGATGCTTATTCTACAGGTAGTTCAATTATGCCACAGAAGAAAAACCCTGATATTGCTGAGCTTGTTAGAGGAAAGACTGGCCGTGTGTATGGCGCTTTAATGTCTATTCTTACAACTATGAAGGGAATTCCACTTGCATACAATAAGGATATGCAGGAGGATAAGGAGCTTGCTTTTGATGCAATGAAGACAGTGGCTGATTGTATAGTTCTTTTTGATGGAATGCTTGCTTCAATGAAATTTAATAAAGAGATTATGGCTGATTCAGCTAAGCATGGTTTTACAAATGCTACAGATGCTGCTGATTACTTAGTAAATAAGGGTGTGCCATTTAGAGATGCACATGGAATTATTGGAAAGCTTGTTCTTTACTGCATCGATAAAAAAATTGCAATTGATGATATGTCATTAGAGGAATTAAAGGAAATTTGTCCTGTATTTGAAGAGGATATTTTTGATGCAATTTCTATGTCAACATGTGTTAATAAACGACTTACAGTTGGTGCACCTGGACATGATGCAATGGTTGAAGAAATAAATAAATGCAAGGCATTTTTAAGTGAATAATTTCATATGGTTGAGTGAAAAGTTAAATTCCACTTGTAAACTTAAATTCCATACGGAAGACTAAATTCAGCTTTATTAGGGTTTGACAGTTGTTGTCAGACCCTTTATTGTTGAATTTAGTTATTCTCGACAGCGTATTTCCTAAAAA
>JAZLJM010000097.1:0-16989 GCA_045617805.1 Pseudobutyrivibrio sp. | reverse complement strand
ACACAGTCTTTACCAAATATCACTTCGTTTTGGTATTCGATATCTTCGCCACTGTTTCCCTTTTCTGGCATTGCTCGATATTCCTGAGCAATAGTTGGTGCACAACCTTCCTTATATCTAATGATATAATCCCATCCATTTTGTATTATTCAAACACTACAAAGAATGCTACATTCGAGGTTATGCCAAAGGATGCAAATATGTATTTGTTGCCATTAGCTACTTCGGATAGTGTGACTTTCACGGGAAAAGACGCAGCTACATTTGCAAAGCGTTTCAATATTTCAAGTAATGATACCCCATTAATTGTAATAATGTAAGTTACTATATAACAAGCTGATCTAAGTTGTAATTTTTAAAATGTATGTTGAGTGGGGGAATTTACAGAATCAGGGGGAATCGCAGAATCTGTAAATAATTTTGGTGGAAAAATTTACAGAATCAAAGAATAGTGCAGGAATTGTAAATTATATCTATGGAAGAAGGAACTGCGGGAGTAAGAAATTTACAGAAACGAGGGATAGAGCAAAAACTGTAAATAATTTAGATGGAAAAATTTACAGAATCAAAGAATAGTGCAGGAATTGTAAATTATATCTATGGAAGAAGGAATTGTGGAAGTAAGAAATTTACAGAAATAGGGTGAAATGCAGAAACTGTAAATAATTTTGATGAAAAAATTTACAGAAATAAGAAAAATAGCAAAAACTGTAAATAATTATAATTATAGAAATTGCTGGGGCGAAATATATGAATAACGGTAATAAATTTTTTTGTTTATTTTTAGCAATAGTGCTGTTTACATTAAGCAATAATATATTTGTTTTGGCAGAGAAATCAATAAAAGAGACAGAGGTTATGTTTTGGGTGAAGGTTGATGCATTTGACTCAGAGAAAACATAGGCTTGTAATATAAACAGTGGGTCTAGGGAGCGACTGGCCTTTTTAGAATGTATTTTTTCAAAAGGTACATCACTTTCACAAAATAGTATCAAAAAAGTATCAAAAAAAATACATCGAACCACCACAATATGTTGTGAAAGAATGTAAAACGTGATACCATATATGTATCTTTCTAAGAGTTTTGTGGAGGAGAATGTATGAAATTAAGAATGCGTATGCTTGCACTGTCTTTGAGTGCGATTATGGCAACATCTGCTTTGCCAGCTAATTGTTTTGCAGCAGAATTGCAGGCGGATGACGCTATTGTAAATGAAGTGTCAGTGGATTCAGGCGAGGAGTCTGTTGGTGTGGATACAACTTCGGATGAAGCTGTAGTTACAACTGATGTGTCAGATGAAAATGATAAAACAAATATAGCTGACAAAACCAATAAAGCTGATGCATCAGGCGGGGCAACTGTTGATGATAGTATGTCAAAGGAGTTGTCAGATGACACAGAGGGTTTATCAGAAGCATTAGATGATTTGTCAGAGGAGCTTCTTGAAACTGGGATTCTTGAGGGTGACGAGTTTGATGCAGCAGAACCAATTTTTGGTGTTGATCAAGGAAAGCTTACTTGTTCTGATAAGTCAAGAATACCAGATACGGTTGATTTAACTCAGATAGAAGGTGTAGAAAATTTAAAAGAAATTCCTGAGAATTTTTTTAATTACAACGGAAATGACAAAATTGTTTCTGTAATAATACCTAATAGTGTTGAATCTATCGGGAAAAATGCCTTTAAGGGATGTTCAAATTTGTATTCAGTCACATTTAAAAAAGTAACTGAAACAGATGTTTACATGAACTTGAATGATGGTGCCTTTTCAGGATGTTCTTCTCTGATGTATTCAAATGGTAATGAACAGTTTGTGATTCCCAAGGAAGTAACTTATATTGCTGATAATTGTTTTCAGGACTGCTCAGATTTGTGTTATGTATATTTTGAGAATGCAAATAATCTACATGATATTGGAAAAAATGCATTTGCAGGTTGTAGTTCGTTGCAGAAGCTTATTAATTTCGAGACAGCTAATTATGATGGTTTTACGACTTTGCAGGAAGGAGTATTCAAAGGCACAAAGCTTTCTGGTTCCTTAAAATTGCCTGATCAGCTTAAAGAAATCGAAGCCAGTGCGTTTGCAAATTGTAAGAAGCTTGGCATTTTAGATATATCTAATACGAAGATTGAAAAAATTGCGGGAAATGCTTTTTCAGAAAGCGGACTAAAAGGGATAAAGCTTCCTGATACGTATTCAATTATTAAGGCTAATACATTTGCAAAATGCGAAAGTCTTGAGAAAATATCTCTTGGAGGAAAGACAACAGGAGTATATACAATTAATGCGAATGCATTTTCCGGTTGTACAAATTTAAAGACTGTTGAGCTTGAAAAAAGTGTAACAACTGTGGAGAATGGCGCCTTCAGACGCTGCCCGGCATTGACAAATGTAAAAATTTTTAACAAAGGCGAGAATGGTGAGGCAGAAATTGTGCTTGATTATGACTCCTTCCCATTGAATGAAGGTCTTACTTTGTATGGATATGCAGGAACAGTAGAGGAATGGGCTGCTAAGCATTCTGCAGATGGTGTAAAGTACAAGTCACTTTATTCTGATTTGCAGATTAAGTTAAACGATATTTATGGTGGAAATATTGTTACTTATGAAGTGAAGGGGGATGTTGGAAACGGTGCGACAGTGAAGCTTACAGATAAGCCAGCTAGTGGAAATGTACTTATTTCTATGACTCACGGAGCGACTACTGGTGAATTTTGTGCATCAACCAAATCCTTTGTAATTTCAGGAAGTGATGTTGATAGTGATAACAATGTACGTGCTAAAGTAGCTTTTGCAAATATTACAAAGGGCGATACTGATTTTAGTTTTATTTCTTCAAATAAAAAGCAGATTTCAAAAGGCAAGGATAGAAGAACGGGTGAGGAAGTATTTAAAATCACATTGGATGGAAATACTGTACCACTAAAAATTGCAGCAGAAAATGATACGTATGGCGAGGTTTATTCCAATCCATGGCTTTGGACATTTAAGAGTTCTGATGAGAAATGCGTAAAGGTAGATGCTGATGGAAAGCTTAAGCCAGTAAAAGCGACTTCTTCTGATGTTCGTGTTACAGCAACATTG
Organism: Pseudobutyrivibrio sp.; assembly: GCA_045617805.1. GTDB lineage: Bacteria > Bacillota > Clostridia > Lachnospirales > Lachnospiraceae > Pseudobutyrivibrio. Next base: position 13,903 of record JAZLJM010000097.1, on the reverse strand, counting down.
AAGGCTAATTCTAAGGTTCAGATAGCACTTGATGTACGAGTTCTAGGGGCTAAGGATTTCGGCAGTATAACTGCAATTGGATATGGTAAATTGAAATCAGACGGTACATTTTCAAATCCTGATGATTATTATTTACCAAGCAAAATTACTCAGTCAGATGATGTGGTTTCGACAACAAAGAATTGGGTAGATCTTGCTACTTTGAGTAAAACTACACGTGATTTTAATGTTACAGTATTGGCTAAATCAGCCGATGAAAGCATGATTTCAAGTGAGTATGGCTATACCTGGACAAGTAAGAATACAAGTATTGCAAAGGTTGCAAAGTCTTCTACTGAAAATGGTACAAATACAATTCAGCTTTGTGGTGCAGGCGAGACAAAAATCGTTGTTACCAGCAAGGATAAAAAGGAAGAAAGCAAATCCTTTACAGTAAAGGTAATTGATGTTACACCTTATGTAAATGAATCATCAATTGTAATCAACACTGAAGGAAAAGGTACTCCATATGCAATGTTTCATTTGATTGAGGCTTATGGAGGAAAGATTGATACACATTTCACAAAACCAGTTGATTCATCTGTTGATGCTGATCCAGCATTCCCTACTGTATTTGCAAAGAGTGGAAATAAATGGGTAAATAAGAGCGCTGATTTTGATGTAAACTGGGGTACTCTTGAGGAATGCTCTGATGTTATTCCGTTAACAATAAGTGTGAAGCCTACTTCAAAAGATTATTTTAAAGAGACTTCTGCGACAAACCTGTACATACGTGTTTTAGTTGGTGAAAAGTCTGCAGATAAAATTGTTAACGCTGATTATTATTATGTACAGCTTCCAAAGGTTACTATTACGAAGAAGTCTCCTGCACCAAAGGTAACTTATACAGGTAAGGTTAATAAGTTTTATAAGGGTGGACCTGTTGGACCTGATGGCACGTATCTTCTTGAAACAACTGTAAAAGTAAAGCTTGCAAAGGTGGCAAACTACAACATTGTTGATTCTGCTTTTGCGACGAGTGGATATTCTTCAATAACAGGTACGAAACTGACACTTGAAGCACTTGAAACAGATAAAAATAAGGCATTTTGTGATAATTTCGATATTACAAGTGTTGAGAGGCTTTCTGATGGTTCTGCCAATGTTACTATTGTATTAAAGTCGCAGTCGATTAAGCTGGATGACAAGAATAAGGAAGCCGTAACAGGTTATCTGTGTGTGCCTTATGAGGGCGGTGTTCTTTCAAAGCTAAAGATTACTATTCCAACCTGCAAGACAGCACCAAAGTATGTGCTTAGAGAAACTACTCTTACAAAGCATGTAGCTGCTACTGGAAATCCACTTGTTGCAACTATTGTTGATGCAAGTGACAAGTTGAAGCCTACTGTTACATTTACTGATGGTGATGCTGTTGAATATGATAAAGCAAAAATGGAAGGTATTTACCATAATTATGACCCGGAGTTTACAGATGATTCCCAAGTTACAGGTGTTTACCAAGGAATTAAACTTAACTTTACACAATATTTAGAAAAGAATTCAAAGGTTGTTCTTTTGGTTAAGAAAGCTACTTGGAATGAAAGCCTGTCCTTTACTGAAAACATAAAGGTTTCGACAGCAAATCCTAAGCTAGTACTTGGTCAAAGCAGTATTACAATAAATAAAGCTGCAACAACTATGAATTCGACTACAGCAAAGATTACGGGTGATTCAATTAATCATAAATGGGATAATATTGAATTTTATAATGCTGAAACTAATCAAAAACGATATGATGAAGCAGAAAAGTTGGAATTATCATTTGATAAAGTTAATGGAGTTATAGCTGCGACAATTAACGACGATTCAATTGCAAAAGGAACCTATTGGTTTACAGTAGTATTTTCTGGTAAATACTATGGTGGGGCAGAACACGGTAATCCATTTAATGGCAATGCTCGTATTGGTATTACAATTACCGAAGTAAAACCAACCGTTACTATAAAGTCAAAGACCTTTGTTTTAAATGATTGGTTCTGTGGTGTTACTGATGCTGGTGGTAATCCGGTTGAGGAAATTAAGGTGCCATATGTTGTGAATAATGTTCCAGGTGCAGATGTTACATTGACATCAGGTGAAACTAAATTGGTAGATACAACGACAAAGGTTGAATACATTTATAATAGAACAAGTTTTGTTGATGCTAATTCACAGAATGCACCGGTAAAAGTCAAATTTGCTGATGGAATTATGAGTTTATCTTTGAATAACGAGCTTCAGACAAAGACTCATGGCTTTAAGGTTTCAGGTATTAAAGTAAATGATATTGTGGTTCCAGATTTAGCGTTTACTGTACAATCAAAAAATGCTAAACCTGTGCTTTCGATGTCAGGTAAGGGTACGATTAATCCTATAGATGCAAATAGCAAGATGACTTGGACAATCAAGCTTTCATATTTTAGTGGTACGTTAGATACAAGTAAATTACAAATTGTAGAGGGACCGTCTGGGGATATCGTTGATGCTAATACATTTTACTTTACAAATTGTGCAGGAAATACGGCTGATTTAGTAATGAAACCGGGTGCTGATGTAAAAAACAAGAAGTACCTTATGGATGTATATTACAGCATTGCTGATGACAAGCAGACTGATAGTATACGTATCAATGTAACGCCGAAGCAGACAATGCCTAAGCTTACATTAGCCGCAAACGAAGCAACAGTATTTACAGGCAATTTAGAGAAGACAACACAGATTACAATCAGCCCGCAGACTACTGGATATACTATCACTGATATTGAATACAATTCTAAGACAAGCAAGGAAGTTCAGGCTGCTTTTGCTGATACTAAGTTTGAAGATGACAAGATTGTAGTCAAACTTACTGATGCTTCAAACCTTGTGAAAAACAAGACGTATACCTTGTATTATAATGCTATATTTAAAGATCAGGTGGATGTCACCAAAGGTACTGAGTTTTCTATAAAGGTTACTGTTAAGTAAATAGTTTATTAAGAGAATGCATATTGCGTTAGCATATGCATTCTTTTATTTATGGCGTAATATAAATTGCTTTAATACGTTTTTTTGAAGAACACAAAAAAGTCTGAAAATTGAATATTTGATATATATAAAGTAAAATATTATTTATTGAATAAAAGGTGCTACAGGCACTGTGATAAATCTTTAGGGGGCTTTATGAAATTGATTAAAAAAACTGTATCATGTTTGCTGGTTGCGATTTTATTTTTTGCAACATTTTCAGAGGGGGTATATGCTGAAAATACGCAGGGCATATATGGGACAGTGACTGCCGAAAGCTATGATGATTCGAAAGGGACAGAAGATACTGGCGTATTAGCTGATGGATTGGATGATGATGGGGCTGATTCGTCTACGGATGCAGATAAAAAGACGGATTCAGAGCTTCTTGAGGATGAGACGCTAGATGGCGAGGAGTTAGATGATGAATTGTCTGATGAAGAGGAGTTAGAAGCTGAACTCTTAGAGGACGAGTTGCTTTTAGGTGAGCTTGAGGCTGATGAATTTGATTCTGAGGCTGAAGAATATTGTGAAATAGATATGTCAGATTATATTCTTCAGGAAGGTGGTTTGCTTCCCGAAGAGGGTGACCTTGAGAATATTCCAGTAGAAGAAATCGAAGAAGCACCTGAGGTTGATGACAGTTCTAAAAAGATGTATTCAGAGAAGGAATTGGAGATCTTTGGAAATGTTTCAGCTTCTCTATTTGAAGCTTCTGGTGCGGCGGAGCCTGATTATTTTGGTGCTGCAGATACTATTGCTGATGCGTTAATTAATTACAAAGATAGTGTAAATATAAGTTCGTATAATATTTCAGCGCAAAATGGTGCGGCGGATTTATTGAAGGTTTGGAATTTGTGTTTGAATTCCAGACCTGAGCTATTTTACGTAGATTCTGAGATTTCGTATTCTTATACTTCTACTTCTACAAAAAAGGTTGTTACTGTTTATTTTACTTATAAATATGATAAAGCAACTACCCATGAAATGACACAGGAATATGCTGATGTAATATGTAATTTTTATGAGTCGGCAGATTTGAACTGGTCAGATTTTGAGAAGATTCTTTATATAAATAATTATATTCCTAAGAATTGTGATTATGTAAATGGCGAAAATGCTCATAAATATGATGCATATGGGTGTTTGGTTGATGAGAGATGTGTTTGTCAGGGCTATTCTTTAGGTGCATTAGCACTTGCGAGAGCTATTGATTTGGATATGTGTCTAGTAACATCAAACTCATTATCTCATGCATGGAATCTGGTCAAGATAGATGATGAAACATATCATGTTGATATTACGTGGAATGATGATGATTCTAATAGTAGACCTAAGGGTTATGCCACTTTTAATTATTTTTTGGGAAGTACAGATAACTATAAAAATAATGGACATCTTGCAACATTAGATTGGGTGTGCCAAGGGGATTGGAGCTATGAAGAAGCTGATGATTCTCAGTATTATAATTCGATTATCCCTTTGAAAAATTCTACAACTGGTATTGAATACTTAGGAGACAGGTGGATTGTAGAAAAACAAGATAGTAACCAGTTGAAAATAGCAGCATATACAGTTGCACAGTTAAAAAGTAATGAAGCTGCTACAGTGACTAATACAATTGATTTTGCGACTGATTGTCCGAAAGCGGCTCTTGGTCAGGGAAATTATCATGGAAACTATTTTGTAGCATGTAATGACAAGATTTTTTATGCGGACAATGCGCAAAGTGAAATTTCATTTACACAGATAGCTGAGGAAAAGCTGGATGTTCCGACAGGAAAACATATCGAAGGTATGTATGTGAGAGATAACATACTCTATTATTATGTGGGTAGTAGTAGAGTACGTGCTGAATTAGAGGAAAAGTGCCTGGATTTAGATACACTTTCTTTGAGCTCAGCAGGTGCAAAGATTAAAGTAGTTATAAATCAAAATCCTGAAACAGAATTAGGCTCAGGGTTTAATTCATTTTTATCTGTAAAAAAAGCTATTGAAAGCGATATAAATCAAAATCCAGGCAATACCTACACTATTCAATTGCAGCAGGATGTTAATAGTGGAGTGCAGAATCCCCAATTAGGTCATTTACTTGATTATGGTGATAATGCTTCGAGAGTTTCACTTGATTTGAATGGACATAAGATTTCACTTTATAAAGAAAATCCATGTCAGATTTTTAGATTAAAGTCGATTTCAAATGGTAATATTGAAAATGCCAGCAATAAAGTGATTCGATTAAATATTTTCTCACTGACAGATACTGATATAAAGCGAAATAATATCGGAGCAGATGAGAGAAAGAGTGTAGTTGCTGGAGTGAAAATCTGTGGAAGTGGTGCAACTGGCGAGAGTAATGGAGATGGTTCAAATCTTTCTATTATTTTGGGCGAATGCAATACTTCAAAGAGAGCTGGCATTTCTTTGCCAGAGATGAAAATTCCTACGATGGGCCAGCAAGTGATTTTTGGCGGTGAAAATGCTTCTAGCCTGCCACAGAATTTGTCTGAATTATGGGTGGGAAGAGGTGCCGAAATATATGCACCGATTGTTACAGAAAAATTGTATATGGAAGGTCCACTTGTTTCTAAAGAACAGGGAGCAGATGGATTTGGAAAATACAGCTATGAGACCTATCCTTGTGCGGCTATTATGGATAGCGTTCAGGTGGTAGAGAAAGCTTCCATCTGTGGAAAATGCCGTGTGGGTAGTTTTTCAGGCAAAGTTGATTTGAGTGGTTCAAATTCAAATTCATATTCACTTGATATTCCACTAGCATATCAGACTGATGTCTATACAATAGCAGAGGGTTCCTTTGTGATGCCAAAGCAATTTACGGTTAATAAGACTCAAAGTGCCCCTACTTTTAGAATTCATCTTCCACAGTCTGATGGTATTACAACAGATTTTATTTGTGCTTCTGAAATTATATATGCTGCAAAAGTGAATCAAAAGCTTCCATTTGTAGAATTATTGGCAGATGATATTTCAGGCGACACAAATCCTGTATTTGATTGTGGTAAAAAAGTTGGAAATTTTGCTGGTGTTCATGTGGCTGGTGGAGACCAGATTGATGACACTGATATAGGGAAGTATGTAAAAGTTAACATTCCAAAAGATTCAGGTATATATTACAAGAACTCTGCAGAACTCTATGTCTGTGAAGGCGTTACTTTGTATGATAAGACAACAGATACGTCTTTGGGGGATTTTGCTAATTTAAAACAGGCCTTTGCCGCCATTGATAAGGCTAATAGCAAGTATGATGAGTATACAGTTACATTAAATTCTGATGTAATAAATATTATTTCTAAGGAAAAAGAAAACTTAAGTTTTCCGAAGAAGTGTAAATCATTGAAGATTGAATCAGGTCTTATTGATAATGAGTCACATGTTGTGCCGGCAAAGCTATATTATAATACGTCATTGGCGATTAATTCTGACGTGACATTGCAGGATATAGAGCTAGTTCCTACAAAAAATAGTTCAATTAATTTATCTAAATTTGCGCTAAATCTTGAAAATGTAACTATTGAAGATGGAAAACTGACTGGAATTTCTGGTAGTGGTGTTAATGGAACTTCAGAAATAAATTTGACTAATACAAGCTTGAAGGTTTATGGCGCGACAAATAATGTAGGTGAAATTAAGCTTCTTAATGGCGCGTCTTTTTATGGATTTGGAAATATCAATATTGGAAATATTGCTACAGAATATGATGAGGAGGGTGAAATTCCTTCTTTGTACGGTGTATTAAATGTAACCAGAAAGAGCATCAAAGATAAGCAGACGGGTGTTACTACTTCTGAGGTTACTGCTATAAAGCCAACTATTACAATAGCTGGTGATAAGGAATTATTAAAGCCTATTGTTGTTGGTTTCTACGAAAAGAATAAAGACAATAATTATGATAATCTGATGCCATTTTTTGCAGCAGATATGGATAACTATAGAGCCAGCGATAATAAGAATTCAAAGGGCAAGATTGACCTTATCAAGGCTCCTAAGCTTTCAACTGAAGGCTTTAGAATTGCTGATGGTAATTTGATGATAGGTGAATCTCTAGCAGGTGTTGATAAGTGTTACACTACAAAGCTGCAGCAGTACATAGCATTAAAATTTGAAAACAAAGCCGCTGCTGAGGTATTCCTAAAGTACGAGTTAGAGTCAGGGGAACAAAGGACAATAGTATGCAAAACCTTTGCCGATGCTGTTGATGAAATCAACAATATGAAGACAAAACGTGATTATACAATTGAGCTTGTAAAGCCAGCTACTAAAGAGGGGGCAGATACTTCCTGTGTAACTGTATCTGAGGACATCCTTGGAACAAAAGCTGCAGCAAAGCTTACTTTCCCAAAAGCAAATTGTGTAAATAAGCTGATAATTTGTCCTGGGGCTCAAGATAATCAGGGTAATTCTCTGGATGGAAGTAGAGGTGAGATTTTCTTTACTTCAATCGCAAATTTCACAAGTGATATCGTATTAAAGGATATCGACTTTGTTTATTGCACAAAGGATAAATACAATGCTGATAAGACTCTGAGAAATCTATACTTACCTGCCTCACCAGCCAAGAATTATGCTGACGATTATGCAGTATGCAATCAGCTTGAGAGAATAAATAAATTTCCAGATGCAATTGCTATAAATGTCAGTGGCTATACCATGACCCCTATGGGAGTTGTAACCTTTAATACGCCAATCAAGTTAAATGGTGGCGGTAAGAATAGTAGTTTGATATTTGAAGATGGAATTATTCGAACTCTTGTTGATTCATATATGATGCCGACTGCTGCTGATGTTAATCGAGCTATTATTTGTGGTACTGTAAAGAATGTTGGACTTATTGATAATGAAGGAAAGATACTTCATATTTCGGAATATAGGACACAGTCTTTGTCAAAAGGTGCTTTGGTATCAAAATATTATCCTGCAGAATGTAATGTTACATCGATAAAAATTGTTAATGGAGGAATTGCACTTTCAGGAAATGATCATAAGGCTGTAGCTAAACCAAATTCAGTATTTGCTGCAGATACAGTTCATCTAGCTGGTGAAAAAAGCAGCCAATTACAGGTTGAAGGTAAGACAAATATTAAGAATTTGTTGAATACAGCTACTGGTGCTGCTTTAGTTGTATCTCTTATGGATTTTAATATTACCAAGTCTGTTAAATGTGAAGCTGATACATTAACATTAAAAACTACTGAGAATAGTACAGATGAAAAGAAGATGAAGCCTTATTTAAATATCTCAGGAAGTGTAGATATTAAAAAAGGTGGCAATCCGATTTATGTTGATGTGTGTAACAATTATAAAGGTAATGTGAGAGAAGCAGTAAATCTTCAGGATAAAATGGTACTTCTTACGACAAGCAAAGGTACAAAAGCACAATTCGCTCCAAGCAATACTAATACTGTTTCTGGAACAAATTGGTACCTCAAAAAAGAGCGTGGAGCTATTTACTATAGAACTACAACTGATGAGGACGATGTTGTAAAGTGTTCAGATATTACCAAAAATGAGGAGGGTTGGGATTTCAATCCTGCTACGAATACACTTACTCTTACAGACTACAATGGTATTAGTTCGTATTCTTTAAATGATCCATACTTCGATGAGGAAAATGATGCAGGAGCCAGCAAAAAAACAGTAGCAAATCTTCTCTTTGATGGTAATCTTAATCTGGTGTTAAAGGGAAATAACCAGTTGTCAGATATTGATGGTGAACGTGATGGTCAGATGGCTAGTGAGGCATTGCAAGCTGCCTCTGCTGGCTACGGCATATATGTTACTGGAACCCTTACTGTAAGCGGTGATGGTACATTAACACTTGATAATCAGCGTAGTGCGATTGTAGCTGCAAAGGGTATGACGATAAAGAGTGGAACAATTTATGCGTATACTGAAGGTGAATCTGAGGTATCGAAAAATCGTCCTGCTATTCGAATATCAAATGGTGATTTTAAAATGACTGGCGGTGAGCTTGATCCTTCAATACCAGAGACTAGTGGAGAGCCTTTACTGGATTGTAGAAATGCTACAATTACAGGTGGTGAGATATGGGGACAATTTAGTCGCTATGGAATTAATGCTCTTTCGGATGTTACAGTCTCAGGTGGAAAGCTATATTTAGAGACGAAATCTGCGGCTGAAAACAGCGCTCCGATTAATACAAATAATTTAACTATTAACAATGCAAAATCGGAGGTGAATCTTAAAGGCTCAAAGGGTGTTATTGCAAGGAATGCTTGTAATATTTCTCTTGGCGATGGCAAAATCACATCGACAGAGTGTGCTATCGATTCTCCTAAAATCACTTGGGGAAGCAAGATGAAAATTAAAGCTGGTAGAGCTGAAGCAAGTGCAATGATTGATACGATTTATGAACCATCAGCTAAATATGTTGAATTTTCAAGTAATGGAAGAATAATTGGAGACGTAGATGATGCTTTGCTTTATATTGGAGCTACAAAGGTTACAGGTACTGTAAAAACAGCTACCTGGTCTTATGATAAATCTCAAAAGAAGCTTGTGCTTAATGGTTACAATGGCTCTACTTCATATACACGCCAGGACATAAGCTATGGCATTTTTGCCAAGTCGCCAATTACGATTGAACTTGTTGGAAGTAATACAATCTCTGGCACTGATGTTGCAATTCGAGGTTTCGACAATATTAATATCACTGGCACAGGTTCTTTGGCATTATCAGATGTTAGCTGCGGAATTGTAACTCCAAAGGATTTAAAGATTACAAATTCAACTATTGCAGGAACTCAAAACGAGACGGTGATGCCTGGCATTGTTTTTGAAGAAAATGATTTTATTCAGGTTGGAGGAACCTTTTCTGAACAAAAGGCTACCTTTGATATTTTATCGAAAAATGGTATTGCATTACATGTAGGAAAGCTTGCCGCTCTTAATACAGGTGAAATTAAAGCCGCAGCTATTTCTGATAGCAACGCAATTAAAGTAGAGGCGGGAGATGTTACAATTTCAGGCACTGCAAAGCTAGATGCATATATTCCTGAAGCCGTGGCTGATGGAACTGATTGTGGAATTGCAATAAATGGAGCTTTAAATATTACTGGTGGCGAGGTAAAAGCTGCGGGAAAAAAGTATGGAATTGCTACGACTGCTTTGACGGTTAATGGGAAGCAGGCAAATCTTGAAGCGACTGGAGAATCTGCCATATATGCATCTAAAAAGGTTACTTTAACAAGTGGAACAATGACATTAAATGGTGTGGGGGATTCTGGCAAGGCGATTCAATTTGTTGGAAAAACAGATGCCGATAGACAGTTTGTATTTAAAGGTAGAGCTGTTGCAGGTTTAAGTGAAAATCTTGCTTTGTTTATTGATAAATATACTGGTGAAAAATATCTTTATGCCAGTACGGTAAATACTGTTGAGCAGGGCGAAGATGTTCATCCGATTATGTTTGGAAATAGTGAACCGGATGACAGGCTTAGCGGCTAGGAGTATGATGCCTATACTAAGACACTTACTTTAAATAATTTTGACATGTCATCATTACCTAGCGAAAATCAATATATTATTTCTGCTTACGACTTGAATCTGATTCTTGAAGGTAACAATGTAATATCATCAACAGGTAATGATTATGGTTTATATGTAAAGGGAAAACTTTCGATATCAGGTACAGGCTCATTACAAATAGCGACTTGCAAGAAGAGTACTATTTTAGCAGTAGATGATATTACAATAGCAGATGCTACAATCAAATGTTCAAATGATTCATCAGATGATGCAGAGAATGCGATTTATTCGACTGATGGTGGAATAACAGTAAAATCAGGAAATATAGATTGCAATAGAAGACTTGCTACTTCAAATGGCGGAACTCTCTTGGTTGAGGGTGGTAAAATAAAAGCTGAGCAGCTTTGTCTGATATTAATGTTTCAAGTAACAGACGTGCGGGTGTTTTTGTAAGATCAGGTGCAAAAATTTCTGATTCAAAGGTAGTAGCAAAATCAACTGCAGATGAGTTTGAAGAAGATAATGGATATGGAAATAATACAGGAATATATGTAGGAGGAACTGCTGATTTTGAAATCATAAATTCTGAGGTTAAGGCATTGGCTGAGGGAACCGATGGTGTAGCTGCATATGCTAGCAAGTCAATTAGAGTTTCTGGTGCACAAATAGAATTTGATGGAATAAAATTTGGCGCATACTGCAACACAATATATTTATTGAATTCAGACTTTAACCTGGTTGGCAGAACAAGGAAAGCTGTTAATGGTAAGTTTAGTACAAATTCGCTTTTGGTTTATGCGAAAAAGAGTAGCGAGGATGTGTTTGTTCCTGTAGAGAATGTTACAGATGAATACAAATATGTTTCATCAAACTCTAATTAACCTTAACTTCATACGGCACGCTTTTTTCTTTCGTCCAGTCCAGTTTGTAGCCATTGTTGAAAGCGACTGTATTTAGACCATTATTGTTTTTTAAATCATCATATACTACATCATAACTTGCTGGTAAATCTACTACTGTAAGCTCGATATCCTTCCAAAAGCCAGTCTGGGCCACCTGCTTTGATACGAGAAATTCGCTTGAGGTGCAGATCCAGGTTTCGACGTCCATATCGCGTACATTCATTGAGTACATGCGCTTTTCCGTTTTGCCGGATTTGTCAGTATAATCACCAATGAAATATTTTAGATGGCGGTATGGGACGTCGGCACACTGTTCGATATAGTGTCCAAAAGTGAAGCCCAGGTGTGCGTCTATGCCAAAGAAGAGCTGCTTGCCACCGTGTTCTTTTAAAAATTCAAAAGGCGAAAGTGGTCCCCAGGCATCCTGGTTTTGAAGCGCTAAAAGTGCAGAGCTGTTTTTACCCCAGACTAGAAGGGAATGAGTGGCATGTGCAGTTCTTGAAAAATCTTTTCTATTTGCAAGAATCCAGTTGGATAAATTGCCGGTGTAGCCTATTGTTTTGGCGATATCGAAGCCTCTTCCAGCGCAGAAATCATTTGAGTAAATCGGGAAAAGTAAAGTTCCTTCGTCACCGACTAGTTCTTGTAAGGCATCAACAAATTCTCCGAGAAATTCATCTGTTGCAGCCTTGCCGCGTACTTCAAATTGTCGCATGGCCAGATACATCAGCCCTTTGATATCTGATGCAACGTACAATATATCACCCTTTGATACACCTAGATTAGTGATTTGGGCTAGTAATTCGCTAAATTCTTTTCGCATAAAATCAGTCTCTCCTTTTTACAAGTCCATTATTAAGGAGCTTGTCTAAGTCTTCAATAATCAAATCCACAGGATAGCCAGTGATGTCGCTGATTGCAATTAAATCATTGCGCCCATCTGCATATGTCATGAAGTGCATGAGCCCCATGACTGCATCATAGCTGCCTTTTTTGCTGACATCCGGGAAAAGTCCGCGTTTTCCAAGCTGTGGCTCACAGCAGACATTCATCACATAATAGTCATTGTACTCTAGTACCTTTACAACCTTTGTCATGACTTCATATGCACCCTGAAAGCCTTCACTGCTAATGAGATTCATATCATCTGCAGAGGTATGATACTCAGGATAAGCCCCAAATTTACTTCGGCAAAAACAAACTACAGGCAAATCGACTCCTGCTGAATTGTACTGTCTTTCATCAGAACCTCGATGCAAAAATGAATAATTATCAAATTTGTCATCGGTATGGAATTTGAGTACATTTTCCAGAACTCTATCTGCGAGAGTATCTGCGTACTTGGTATGTACCATGGAATATGTTCTGTTATCACCTACGCACGATAAATTAAAGCCAGCAATCATATGCTCCTTGAGATGCTGTAAGTGATTGTCTGTCGCCAGATATGCGATGGCACCAATTGTCTCTGGAACAATAATAAAACGATAGGTATATCGTCTGTTTTTAAGCTGTGCAACAAAAGCTATCAGTTCAGCAATCAAAGCTGGTCCTGAGCATTCATTATTTCCCATCGATGGATGGCAGTCATAGGTTGTGAAAAATACCTCTTCATCTGTTTGCCCTTTAATTACCACCTCACCGTAATCGAGGTTGCCATCAAAAAGCTGGCTGTCGATTACCATATGATATTTTCCAGGCTTCAAGGATTTTTTTTGATTCTCACTCATGCAAAATCCAAAACGCTCACGATAATAAGAAGTCACATAAGGAATCAAATCTGGCTGTTCTGGCAAAGTGTACACATGCTCTAAAAGCTTCTCCAATTCAACCCACTCATCTACTGGTGTCGAATATCCCAGCACATGTAGATTACAAACCTCCATATCCACGATACGATTGTGAGCCTCATCCTCGATATAAGCACTTTTGACATCCCATTCCTTTGGAACAGTCCAATCAAAAACCTTCGTGCCAGAGGCAATTTTTTTCATCTCAAGCGCAGGCGCACCAGCCTTTTTGATGTATTCATCTATAGCATTAAGCGTCTGTCTGACGCCCTTTCCTGTGATACTTCTGTTAAAAGGAAAAATCGAAGCTGCAAAGTCATACATCGCCTGCCCGCGGTTATTTAAATCATTTTGGTGTAGTATAGCGCACTACCTCCTCTCAAATGGATATTTATTTGTGTTATTGATTAGGAAAATATTTCCACAAGAATAATTTTACATGATTATTGATAAAAATAAAGGCTTTGTAAATAAGTGTTGTACGCACTTAGATTAAGTGCACAAATTCTTTGCGATAATATTATTTTCAGTTCTGAAAGGTAGATAAAGCCCATATAATGGTGTAAATTCAAAAATTAAATAAAAAGAGCCAAGTGCTCATCTTTCAGTTAAAATTAAGTTACCACACAAAACATAACTGAGGAGGTTGACACTATGGCTCAATTACATTTTACATTGGAT
>JAZLJM010000096.1:0-23714 GCA_045617805.1 Pseudobutyrivibrio sp. | reverse complement strand
CTCCGGCGTATCGCTGGATACATCAACTAAATAAGCTTTTTTTAGCCTGATTTTCATCAGGTCTATTAAGGTTACCCTTTTTTAAGAAAACCATATCAAAATCATTTCAAAATACCTCTTGACATATCACCAGATTGCTCCGCGCTTCTATCGTTGTTCGATGGCTCGGGATTACGTTAAATAGACCACTATTTTAATCTCCAAAAAAAGCGCCCCTACTAAGCGGCACTTTTTAATTTTATCCAATTTGAATATGCGTATTTAGCTTCTTGTAATCAGCGATTTCGAGGCTCCATAAAGAATTGCCATCAGCATCTTCTTCGAGGAGTTCAAATCCCATCGTGCCATAAAATTCCTTAACCATCTTATTTTTTGCAGTAGGATAATAGTGGCCCAATATGGTCGACACACCGCTTTGAGCGCACTTTTCTACTAAAGCATCCATCATGGCACATTCCATGTCGCGCTTCAAAACTCGGCAACTCATTAGCCATAAATCAATATCACAAACCTTTATGCCATCAGCCTTTGTTGAAATTTGTCCGAGCACTACAGATACTACTCCATTATCGCCAAACTTGTCGATAAGCTTGCCGTACAAAGTTATGCAGTCAGCATTTTCGGCTGCTTGCTCAATATCCGTAAGAGTCATACGCTTTGTGGTCAAATTAAATTGATTTGATTTATTTGTAAGCTGCGCAATTCTAGCCATGTAAACTGGTGTAAAATCAGAAATTTCTGCCTTCATCTCAAGAGAATCGAGATACTGCCCATAATCAGTGAAGCTGCTTTGAAGCTTTGCACGAGCAGCGTTTTCCTGATACATCACATTTCTTTTTAAATCATCTGCTGAAATATTTGTCGCCTCAAAAAATCCACTTCTATCAAGAGTCTGAATATAATGAACAACGTTCTCTATTTCTGGTGCGACCACACCCTTTAGCTGTTCTGTTATGATATGTCTCTCTGCTGGATTGTCATCCACAAAAACAAGCGATTCTGGTAAAAGCGAAAGAGTCGCTGCAATTTCTTCAAAATTTTTATCTTTTGGATCCCAATTGGCTTTAATTTCGATAAAATCCTCTTCCTTAAAAGCACTATCAGGATGATTAATACCTGCAATAGCATTTTCGTAATCGTTCTTAGAATCGATATTTAAAATTACACCAAGCTGCTGATGTGATTTAATGTATTGCTGAAATTCAGTGTATGCCTGCCCCTCTGCTTCTTCTTTGCCCAGGACAATTCCATCCACTCCATCATCGCCGATAACACCGCCCCAGAGAGTATTGTCGAGGTCGAGCACAAAGCCCTTTTTATTTTTGCCAAGTAAAGACTTAATAATATTTGCCACATTAAATGACAAACTAGGAATTGCTGAAACATTCATAGCATACTTATACATGTACCAATAAAATGGATCAGACCATTCCTTCAAGCCATAATCAGCCGCGATATAATTCAAATCGCAGATGTAAAAATTTTCTGCCTCCATCGCAAAATCATAGAATTTTTGATTCAAACGAGTGATAAAATTGGAAGCCCCATGAAAATCATAAACATCACGATTTCCAAGTAAACGATAAAATGGCAGCTCAAAATTATTCTGGATAATTGGACAATTGTACTTTTCCTGAAGCTTTGACCAAATCGTCATAAACTTCTCGTACTGGGCCTGCAAAAGCTCATCCACCTGCTCCTTTATCATAGACAAATCAGGAAAAACCGTGATATTTCGATTAGATGTACACACATAAATAAAATCAGGTGCAAATGCCTCAAGCTCAGGATTATCAAAAACTGCATCCTCATAATATTTATTGTATTCAGACTCATAAAACTCTGGCTTGATACCCTGATTTAGCAAAAAAAGCTCTAGCATCAAGATGATATTGGACGTAGTCGAGCCACCCAAGACAGCAACCTTTTTTTCAATAAAATTGGTTCCCTCTGCAAGTAGAGTTTTCTTTATTCTCTTTTTCTTTGAAATCAAATAATCTGCATCAAATGGATATTCTAATTCCTTCATAAAACATGCTCCTGCAAAAACGCTAACTATATTAATGTTCATATAACGAACTGGGACAAGCTCCCCGGCTATTATCTTTGCCCCTTCACCTGATAAATCGTCACATCCGAATTCTTATAAACTTCCTCTAAAATCTCAGGTGAAGCCTGAAAATCTGGATGCATCAATTTCGTAACAACAAGATAATCTATCTTTGCAGCTTTTAGCGCTTCGCCTGCCACTGCAGCATCTTCGCTATAAAACTGCTCATTTTTTTCAAGCATTTCCTTACTTACTTCTTCGGCAACATCCGTGTAATCAAAGCCCTCAATATAGCATTGACGCTCAGAAAAAGCTGAACAGTAAAAATAAATCTGACGCCAATCGAGGTTTTCTGTGTGGCGGTCAACTGCAAGCAAGCTATCCTCTTTTGTATTTTCACGAAGCCAATCATATGCCTCAATAGTTTTGTCGCTGACAAAATTCTGGTAAGCAGGGACCTGACATTTTTCTACCTGACTCTCAGGAAGCTTCTCGCCAGTGCTAGTGTAAAGCTTCGTAGAATCATAAGCCACTGTTTCTTCAAAGGAATCGATAGGAACCGTGTACTTTGCATTTTGCTTGATTCCACCAGAAATGTAATATCCCACATCAACAAGCTCCATCAAAATACCGCAGGCAAAAAAGAAAATCATAAAATTCCTGATAAGCTTCGATGCATCAGTTTTTAAATATCTAATCACAAGTACAAATAAAAGTGGCGACATTCCAATGAACATGTAGCCCTGACCCATACCCTCAATAGTAAGTGCCAGCATCGCAATAATCGAAATCAAAGCCGAGCCAATGACAAACCAATCAAAAATATCACCAATTTCTCCAGTTTTAACTAAATCTCGCACACGACGAAAAACAATAATCGAAAACGGCAAAATAATCGGTCCAACCAGGCAAATAACACAGCCAATGATTGCAATTACAACCCAAGGAAATGCCATGTAATCGAGTCCCAAAAATCGTGCCAGCACTTCACCCACACGGCTCCAGTTCAAGGTTCCTGCAGCGGATAAAGTTGTAGTTCTGTTATTTGAGCCACTGGCACCAATCCCAACTACTACCAAAAGATATGTTGCGACAAATCCGATTGCCATCGAAGCTACATACAAAAGTTTTGATAATACAAATTTTTTAACAATTAAGCCCTCTATTATAAATACAAAAAATGCTATCGCCACTAACAAAATTCCAGTCGTGCCCTTAAAGCCAGTAGCCGCCACGACAAGAAGCATCAACGCAAGTGCTACGCACTTTGAAAACCTGTCCTTCCAGACACTTACCAAAATATCGATAACAACTACATTTAACGCAAGCGCGATTCCAAGCGAATTAGCATTTGTCAAAATGTGATTGTTCATCCATGAAAACGGAAGCTTCGCCCCCACAAAGTTCAAAGGATACAATAGCGCGCATGTAAAAAATACACCAAGCGTATAAAACAAGTACCTGCACTCACTTCTAAATCCACTACAGCCATGCGTATTTTTTCTAACTATAAGCTTCTTGTAACCTGCATTTGTCCTGTCACCTACACTTGTAGCATCGTCCAAAATTTTCTCGCCGCCAGAAGCCATACGGCACCCTTGCCCGTTACTAAGATTCTTAACGTTAGCCTCGTTCAAATTTTTCTCACCCTCAGTAGGCTTCACACAAAGCTCTGCCACGATAGAAAGTGCCAGCGTAAGTGGCCACGCAGTAAGAAGCGCATTGCCATTCATATACAAGCCATATGCCTCAGTTTTAAAAATGCTCTTGCACATAGCAAAGGTCAGCTCATAAAAATAGTGATAGTAAAACATCACTCCATCAACTCTGATATCAAAGTTTGGAAAATCCCTGCTTAAACTGGCAATATTTCCTGTATGGAAAAGGAAATCATGAAAAATCTGAGTAGTTACGCCGCCTTTTGCCCCGCCATACCAAAACTGAATAGCAAGAAAATCTACCAAATATATAATTACAAAGCTTACCACTGTGCTGATATGTAATGTGGAATTCTCAAAAGTTAATCTCCAAAAGCTAAAAACACGACTAGTAAAATCCACTCGTTTCCCACGCTGAAGCTTGCCAGTGTCCTTAACCTCAGATTCTAAACTCTCCCCACATCCAAACTCGCCAGCAGCCTTACCAGAACTAGAAGAATCAAAACTCCCCCCACGTCCAAACTCGCCAGCAGCCTTACCAGAACTAGAAGAATCAAAACTCCCCCCACGTCTTGGAAGGCTTCTTCGCACTACCTCAACCGCGCACGCAAGCACTACCACTGCTGGTGCAAAAGCGACGAAAACCACATGTGGACAAAGTCCATAAATCACCGCATCAATAGTAAAGCCAATAAAAAACGAAGCCAACATTTTACTTGCTGGCTTCAATTTTTCTGGCAATAAATACGCACCAAAAATCATGCCCGGAAGTTGAATCCAGGCAATCATAAACAATGTGAAAATTAAAAAATTCGAAATACTTATCATGTAGTCTTCTCTTTTAATCAATTAAAAAACTTTTATCTACTAAACTCGCTTCCACTGATCTTCTTCAAAAATCAGTCCCATAACTCGTTTCCACTGATCTTCTTCAAAATCAACCCAAAGGTCCTATTTAGTAATCTTTTTACATCAATTCAATAATCAGCTTCCAAAAGCCTTATTTACTTGCACAGCGTTTCTTAAATAACCGGTGTACTAGTTCTTAACCTCGCCCTCATGCTGCATAAGAGTTGCCATGGCAACACCTTCAATTGCAGATACTTCATCTACAAGTGCTGAGCCTGTTACTGTCTTAACTTCAATTACAAGAGAAGTGTTTCCCTTTACAATTGACTTAGAATCAACCTTGAATTTTGGTGAATATTTCTTTACAAGGTCCATCACTTTATCCTCGGAAGCCTTGTCTGTGAGCTTTACGATGAGAAGCTCAGGGCTGGCTGTTACAGGGATGAGTAAAAGAACAAGCATACCAATTGTAACGATAAGTGCAACTACAAGCGCAAGCTCAAAAAGACCTGCACCGCACATGATACCTGAACCGATTGACCAGAATAGGAATAAAAGATCAAGTGGCTCCTTGATTGCTGTACGGAAACGAACGATAGAAAGTGCACCGACCATACCAAGAGAAATAACAAGGTTTGACTGCATTGCAAGAACGATACCCGCTGTTACTACAGAAATAATAGACATAGACACACCAAAGTTTTTATTGTAAAAAGTGCTTCTTGTCAAAAACTTATATACAAAGAAAATGAAAAGTGCCAAAATAAATGTCTCAATAAGCACTACTGCTATCCTAGACGTAGACATGTCTGAATAATTGAATCCCTCTAAAACTGACTTCTTAATAATATCTGTAAAACTCATTAATATATTCCTCCTTGAGCTATTGCTTCTCTTACTATCGCATATTTTGAAACTGACTGACGATGCAGGTCATTTAAATCAACTACCTCGCGCAAATACTTTGGTAAAAATTCATCATATTTTACCTCAAGGACATGATAACCAGCCTCCATCGCCGGCACCATAAAGTCCTCGTCAAAATCAAAGAACCGCTCCACCTCAGCCGAGCCTCGGATGTTTGTATCAAACGTAATTCGCACATTACCTACATCTTCTACAAAAGCACACCTATCATATTCTACAATACACTTCGGTTTCATGCCACTTTTTATTTGATACCCAAAAAGTTCAGTCGTAAGTGCACCCCTGGTCAAATCATTTGTACCATTTATATAAGCCATCGTTTCCTCGACAGAAAGCTTTTCTGATGTCTTTCGTGTCATGCCACGAAGCTTACTCTTTTTCTCAAGATTAATATAACCCGTATTTTCATTGTAATATCTGATTCGATACTTCCTACGAATATCCGTACCCGCCAAATTTTCATTGTAGCAGGTATCAAAAGCATCATCAAAATATAAACTTCTTATCCTATAAAATTCCTTTTCCTGATTCTCATCATGGCGCATAAGCGGCTCTAGCCTGTACTTAAGCTTCATGATGGTCAAATCTGGCACTAGGAATTTGTATTCATGTCTATAGTCCACTTTTTTCTCCTAACTAATCTTCTAATTCCAACCATCCCACAAATACTGGCCTCCAAGCATATATAGAATCATATGCTTGCAGATATCACGTCTTCTTGCAAAATAGTATTTCTTATTGGAAGCATTTGCAAGTATTTCCTCCCTATGCTCATCACCATAAAATCTCTTATCACTAGCACAGAGCGGCTCATAACAAACAGCAAGATAATTATCCACTATCGACGCCATCTTATCCTTATCATATTCTTCTAAAGCAAGCTCCTGCAAATAATCAGCAATTCGCTGTTTAAAATCATCATTTTGAAAAAGATGATTAAACATGCTATTCACCAAGCCGTCAGCAACATTATCAACTCGAGCGTTTTCCATTGCAAATTCACCGAATTCCTCATCTCTTGAATTTAAATCAAAGAGCATAAAACGCCATCTGCCATCTGCATATTCATTGTCAGAATCAATTTTTCTTGTGCGCCATGCCATTTCATTTCCAACTGGCCAGTCACCAACACGTCCCAGGTACAACATGGTAGCTGAATACGCAGCGTAATTATCTATATCAATCAATTCACAGGCTTTTTCATAATTTTTAGCGATTGTCATATCACCTTCGGTAATAAATGAATACATCTCTTCGTATTCTTTTTCATCACCCGCTAGACCTTCTTCCAGAAAACCATTTTTATAAACCATCACATCGTTTTGATTCACTCCATAATGATTTTCAAGATATGTCAAATTGTATGGTTCTTCAATGTAATACATTCCCCAGAATTCACCATTTAAGAAAAGCACACAAGGTCGCATATCCATAGTGCCATATGGCATATCTGTCGATGCCTGCTGAACCAGATAATCACTTAGCTTTGAAATCTGATCCTGACCTCCACTAGTTAAAATGTATTTATCCTGCAGATAACCACTTCCAGTCAAATCTGCATTAAAACTATCACCACGCTCATATTCTTCTCTGGCAAAAAGAGCAAAGCCCTTTTGATTTTCCGCCTTGCTTCCACTGCCCTGAATTCGTATTCCACAATCCTGCTTTAACACAAGATTTTTTTCTTCATCATAAAATTGAAAGGTACACTTTTTTTCACTGGTAATACCATCACCTAGATAATTTGCATTCCAAAAGCACCAAGACGTATCTTGAATATTTTCAATTGCGCCTTCATCAATCTGCTTATAAAAATCATCCCAAAGTCTACCAGTATTATATATTCCATCATCATAATCCCACAAATCTTTTTCATCCATCGTAATAGATGCCACTGCAATATGGTCATATGTCGAATTATCATCAAGATTTACAAGAAATGTCCCCGCAACTTCATCATATTTATTTCCAAAAAAATCATAGCCAGCAACCCTAACATAATATATCTTGTCGACATTGTAATCAGGCACCCTATATCCTGGTGGCGTAAAACCATACTTTTCAAGCACTTCTTCATCAAATCCAACACTAGTATCAGCTCTTCCTGAATCTGAATTAGGAAGCTGTTTTGCATTAGTAAGTTCAATCTTGCCCGTATAAGGCTCTGATTTTGTAGTCGGTTCGCTTCCATCCAGCGTATAATATGCTTTACCAAGGTATATTGGATTTATCTTTAAAGTAACATCCTCAGTATAATAGCCCTCTTCAATATTAAAATGAAGATTGACCGGCGAACCATTAACACATATCGCAACTACGACTAGTAGAATTACCGCTATCGTTATTAAAATTTTTCTTTTTCTATAACAAAAATCTACCACTACTCTTGTCCCATCTTTACAAAAACCTTACCATCAATAACCTTGATGCACCCATCATCAGGATACGATGGCATTGCCTTGATTTCAGGCATTTTTGCATACTCCCCATCATCGTCCTTGATTACCTTGTCATTACCAAATGCAAGATGCTCACGGATAAAATTAATTGAGCCCGGATAGCTTACCAGCTCTTTGAAGGTAGGATATTTCTCCAGCTTTATTCCAGACAACTGTTCCTGCGGTGAAATATCAACCATTGTCTCATCCTCCAGGTAATCCCAGCCAACCAGGATAATTTCCATGTCATCAGCAAAGCCTTCGCAGGATTTGATGCGAGTCGTCAGCTCAGTAAAATAAGCAATCGACTCCTCCTGTGTAATGCTGGCTTTCATATATGCAGCATTATCAAGATAAATATATCCAACACCTACTATTGTCATGCAGATTATCTGCACCCAGGTGCCAAGCTTAAGTAGCTTTGTACCAAGGTTTTCACCAAAAGTCATTTCCTCTAGATACTGAATCAAAACCACTGGAAACAGTACCACAAAAATATCGCCGTAAAGCATCAGTGTATCTACCTGATACTCACTACTTGTAGACAAAAAGTACACAACCTCCATACCCACTGGAAGCAGCACAAGTCCCACAAGTGATGCCAGCTTCACAGAAAGCTTGGCAGAATTTCTAATTAACAAAACCAGAATTTGCACAACAGCAACTACGAAAATCAATGCCGTAGCACATCTAAGATATCTAAGAGCATTTAATCCCTCAAACTCAAATCCGAAAAAAGCTTTAAAAGCGACCGCAAATCTAACAGGAAGCTTTGACAATGAATACGCCTCATCCATACCCTTATAGGCTACCGCTTCTATATGCTTTGCTGCCATAAAGACTTTTCTAAGAATTGCCCAAAGGACAAGCCCACCGGCCAAACTAATCAGGTACGAGCCCCCAGCCTTGGCATAATCAGATACTGTTGAAATCTCAAAAGAAATCACCTTCATAAAAAGTGCAATCAAAAGAAGTGAAATAGTCACAGCAAAAAACGCCTGATAGATTCCCATACTGCATGCCAGAAAAATAATAGACACAATAACAGTCTTTACTGAACGTCTTTCAATCACTGTTTTTGCTGAAATCACTGCAAGAAGCATAGCCAAAAAATATGGCCAACTGGTAAACATAAAAGAAAAAATACTAGTGACAACAGGAAAAACCGCCATCATCGCGCCGACGAAGCCTGCAGCCACGACTGATTTTGTTTCAAAAATTTTAACAATCAAAATTGCACTAATTGCAATAAAAATTATGGACAACAACCCATTAAAAAGCGGAAGCGAAAAAGATTTTGTCGTCAATAGCTGTAGCTTATACAAAATCCCAAGAAACCATCTGCCCGATTCATATGTCGCTCCAAGGTCAAAAAGTGATGCCGAATTATCGTGATAAGAAATACGATTAAAAAACACAAAACCATGTGCAATAAATCCAGCCACAACACAAGAAACAAAGGCTACTAGCTGAGCCTTTGTCAAATTGCTTTTAATTTTGTTGATTGAATTTTCTATTGTTGAAGTAAATTCCATAGCTTCCTCACTATTACTGCTTTTCTTCGCCCTTTGCAGTAATTATACTATCAATAATATAAATCGGTCTGCCCTTTATCTCTGTAAAAATAATTGCCAGATACTCTGAAATAAAACCTAGTATCACAAAAAGAACACCAAACATTACGCAAAGCACTACGATGATTGTAGAATAACCACTTGGTGCATTGCCAAGACATTTCTGTACGATAGAATATACCAAAAGAATAAAAGCGGCAAAAAATGATACCACGCCAGCATAAATTCCCATTTTAAGTGGAGCATCTGAAAAATTACAAATTGCATTCAAGGAAAGCTTGATAAGACCTTTTATATTGTAATTGCTCTCACCTGCCACACGTGCCTGAGCCTCAAATTCAATGCGGGTTTTCTTGTAACCAACATTTTGAACATAGCCACGCAGAAAACGCACGCGCTCGCGATAATCCTTTCTCAAAACCTTTGCCACTCTGTCAGATATTGCAAAATAATCAGAAGAATTATTCTCAAAATTTGCATTAGAAAGCTTATTCATAACCTTATAGAAAAGGCTTGACGTAATCTTTTTAATAATACCTGCATCTGCTCTTGATGTACGAACCATGGAAATCACATCATTTCCCTCATCAAAAGCAGTTACGATTTCAGGCAAGCTTTCTGGCGGATGCTGCAAATCTGCATCCATACAGACAATACCATCACCAGTACTTACATCTATTCCTGCAATCATAGCGGCCTCATGACCTCTATTGGCAGCAAAATTCACTACGACAATTTTATCATCTGCTGCAGCAAACTCTTTTAACAAATCAAGACTATTGTCTCGACTACCGTCATTTACAAAAACCAATTCATAATCCCACGAAAGAGCCTCCAAAATAGGCTTCGTATGTTCGTAGAACTGTCTCAAGCCGAGACCTTCATTGTATACCGAAACTACTACGGATAATTTCTTCATCACGTACTCCTTAGGATTTCTGCACAATTCTATCCATCAAATTTATAGTCAAATACTTCAATAGTAAATTGTATCACATTTTACCAATAAAATTTTATCACAAAATATTAAATTCTGAGCCACTATTGCTTTGCATACGAATTATCAAGTGTCTCAATAAATTCATCCATATACTCTAATCTATCATGAACTCTCTTTGAAAACTTCTCAAAACGAATATCCTCGTCCTGATAATTTCCGTCAGGAAAAGCCTCTCTTGTTCTTACAAAAGCTCCAGAATCAAAAATCTGACTCTCGTATTCAAAAAGCATCTCATCAATTTGCTCGTCCGACCATTGCTGTTTCCTAAGTGCATGATATTTTGTCCGTATCTCATCACAAATTGTCGGGTCGTTTCTAAACATCAGATACAAAACCGGGGTTACGTAATAAGGTAAATCCTCATCAGACTCTTCCCAATAATTAAAGGTATAATCCAAATCCCACGGCGCAATCAAAAGCTTTTTACCATCTACGCCTGAATCAGAATTTTTAGTGGTTACGATTATATTTTTAATATTCTTTCCATAGACATTGTCAGATGCCTGTGTCATTTTGAAAAAGAGCCACAAATCAATTGCATTATCAATATCCTGAGTTGCCCTGATAGAATACAAATCAGGATTCGCCTCAAAATTGTGGTACAGGCTAAGAAGCTCTTCATAATCTGCATCACCAGCCATCAATGAATAGCCACCTAAATACTTTTCACCAGTAGCCTCATTTACATCAAGCACTTCATTGTACTCAGACATTGACCAGTCCTTTTTCTTGTACATTGCCTCACCCGACTTTACCTTTAGGTCCACCTGTTTTTCATCAAATCTATCACAAATCGCATATAACCCGCGATAATGTCCATCAATAAAAAGCTCAAAAAACTTGTAGGTTACACCATTTTTTACAGCCCATTCATTATCCTTTGAAAAGGACTTTGTCCACAAATTAGAAGCAAAAGTATTTCGCACCTTTTCGTAATCAAGATAAGCTGAAGTCAAAATCCAATCATCATCCTCACGAATATCAAAAAGATTTAATTTTTTATTAGTCTCAAGTCTATAACCAACTGTATCCCAAGCTCTGGAGGTTTGTCCCCTTGTATGTATTCTGGCATTGGCATGAATCCCTCTACCTGAATTTCTCCCATCTGATTTCGAAGAATCTACCACATAATCAGAAAATTCCTCGCTGTTATCAAAAAGATAAAAATCAACCTTTACATCTTCATCAAAAACAAAATCGGCTGGTGCCGTTGTCGCTCCCTTTAAGGACAAATTCATCACAGGAAGCGTAGTCGCAGCAAGCTTAGATATATGAAGCTTGTCAGCATCGTAAGTAATAATTGAAATTGTCTTGGCCTGCTTAATTGTTTCCTTTGACAGCTTTTCACCAGAAAAATACACCTTGCAGTCATCCACACGAACAGTAGGGTTGTAGGCACTCCCTGCACCCTGCACTAGTGAATAGTAAAAAGTATCCTGCGATTTGTCATAAATCAAAAGCTGTCCATCCAAATAGATTTCTGTAGAAATTGGTTCATCTGCAAGCGTATATTTCTGCTCTAGCCTTTTAACCTTCTCATCAGAAATAAAAAATCCAGACATCTTTGACACTGTATTTAATTTTACGACGACCACCAAAAGTACCAGTAGAACCGGGACTACCAGTAAAATTTTATTTCTTATCTTATGCAAGCCAATTCACCGTAACTATTCCTTACGCCATACCATTTTATTTACAATTCCAGTATATGACTGGATAATCTTTACAACCTTTGTAGAGACATTTTCCTCTACGTAATCTGGAACAGGAATGCCGTAATCCCCATTTTCATTCATATCAATAGCTGTAGTTACAGCCTGAAGCAAGGATTTTTCATCAATACCTGCTATGAAGAAATCGCCCTTATCGAGTGCCTCTGGGCGCTCTGTAGATGTACGGATGCACACTGCTGGGAAAGGATGACCCACACTTGTAAAAAAGCTTGATTCCTCAGGAAGTGTACCACTATCTGAAACAACTGCAAAAGCATTCATCTGCAGGTGATTGTAATCATGGAAGCCAAGTGGCTCATGCATCTTTACTCTAGGATCAAGCTTAAAGCCTGTAGCTTCAAGACGCTTTCTTGAGCGTGGATGACATGAATATAAAATTGGCATATCATATTTTTCAGCCAATGCATTGATAGCATTAAAAAGGCTTAAAAAGTTCTTTTCTGTGTCTATATTTTCCTCTCTATGAGCTGACAAGAGGATATATTTCTTAGACTCAAGGCCAAGCTTTTCAAGTACATCAGAAGCCTCTATCTCTTTCAGATTCTGGTGAAGCACCTCTGCCATAGGCGAACCTGTCACATATGTGCGCTCCTTTGGAAGACCCGTATCAGCAAGATATCTTCTGGCATGCTCGGAGTATGCCATATTTACATCTGAGATAACATCTACGATTCGACGATTTGTCTCCTCTGGAAGGCACTCGTCCTTGCAACGATTTCCAGCTTCCATATGGAAAATCGGAATATGAAGTCTCTTTGCTGCAATAGCTGAAAGACATGAATTTGTATCACCAAGAATCAAAAGCGCATCTGGCTCAATTTCTACCATAAGCTCATATGACTTTGCAATGATATTTCCTACTGTCTGACCCAAGTTGTCGCCGACAGCCTCCATATAAACCTCAGGGTCCTCAAGCTTCAAATCCTTGAAAAACACACCATTTAAGTTATAGTCATAATTCTGACCTGTATGTGCAAGAACTACATCAAAGTACTTGCGACATTTATTTATTACAGCAGCCAGACGGATAATCTCCGGTCTTGTACCTACAATAATCAAAAGCTTTAATCTTCCATCGTTTTTAAATCCCATACTTTTCTCACTTTCTATAATAAATAAAGAAATCCAATTCCCAGCAAAATATTTTTCTTAGTTTTCATAAAAATTTTCTTTCACTACACTTCTTCAAAAAATGTATCTGGCTTATTAGCATCAAGCTGCTCATTTGCCCACATCACAGTGACAAGATTTTCTGTATCAGACAAATTGATGATATTGTGGGTATAGCCTGGAAGCATGTGGATAGCCTGAATCTTGTCGCCCGAAACCTCATACTCGATAACAGGGTATGGCTGTCCATTTCCATCTACACCAATACGGCGTTCCTGAATAAGACCATGGCCTGCTACTACGATAAAAAACTCCCACTTGGTGTGGTGCCAGTGCTGCCCTTTGGTTATGCCTGGCTTACTGATATTAACTGAAACCTGACCGAAGCTTACTGTCTTTAAAAGCTCTGTAAAAGAGCCGCGGTTATCTTCATTCATTTTTAAATCAAAGATTGCCTTTTCCTTTGGCAGGTATGAAAGGTAGGTGCTATAAAGCTTCTTAGCAAAGCTTCCAGGTTGAATCTCTGGCAAAAGAAGCGTCTGTGGCTGCTCAACAAACTCATCGAGAAGCTCAACTATCTCGCCAAGCGTCACCTTATGAGAAATAGGCACATAGCAATACTTGCCCATAGTGTTTGGTGCAAGCTCACCATCCTCATCAAAATCACAGCGATGCTCGTCGCCACGAATTGCATTTATCATCTCATCTACGAGATCATCTATATATACAAGCTCAAGCTCGACACTTGGGTCGATTACTGTAATCGGCAAATCATTGGCCTTACCATTGCAAAAGGTTGCAACAGCCGAATTGTAATTTGGTCTGCACCACTTTCCAAAGAGATTTGGAAAACGATAAACCATTACCTTCGCACCAGTTTCTTCGCCATATTTAAAGAACAAATCCTCGCCAGCCTTTTTACTCATACCATATTCAGAGCCTGCAAATCTGCCAAGCAAAGTAGCCTGAATAGATGATGAAAGCATAACCGGACAATTATTGTTAAAATTTTTTAAGGTATCTAGCAAGGTACTTGCAAAACCAAAATTGCCCGCCATAAACTCGCTATTATCCTTTGGACGATTCACGCCAGCCAAGTTAAAAACAAAATCACAATCAGCACAATACTTTTCTAAATCAGCAGGAGTAGAATCAATATCATATTCGTATATGATAAGCTCCTCGTCCTCTTTAAGCTTCAAGCTATGGAATCTATCCTTACCGGCAGCGACAGCCTTTAAAGTCTCGACTAAATTCTTACCTACGAAGCCTCTGGCCCCTGTAACTAAAATCTTCATAGAATCTCCTTAAGATACATCGCGTATCATCAATACATCTTCGACATCTAGAATCTCGAATAATCCAAAAATAAAATCTTTTTTCTACTGCTGTGCCAACATCTCACGCACATAATCAGTAGTCATAATTTTTTCGATAGTGCCCTCAACATCAAGACGCTTTGTATTGTGAGAAGTGTATGCATCATTTGCCATAGTCTGAACTTCACCATTTACAAAGAACTTGTCGTAGTTCAAATCACGTCCATCTGGAAGTACACGATAATAATTACCCATATCGATAGAGCGCACGCACTCTTCATTTGTCATAAGTGTCTCGAAAAGCTTCTCACCGTGACGAGTTCCGATGATTTTTGTACCTGTGTCGCCAAAAAGCTTCTGAACTGCCTTTGCAAGATCACCAATTGTAGATGCATCTGATTTCTGAACAAAAAGATCACCTGGCTCACCATGCTCAAAAGCGAACATAACAAGAGCAACAGCCTCATCAAGATTCATAAGGAAACGAGTCATCTCAGGATCTGTGATTGTGATTGGATTGCCAGCTTTAATCTGGTCGATAAAAAGTGGAATAACTGAACCACGAGAACACATTACATTGCCATAACGAGTTGTACAGATTGTAGTACGACCTGCTGCAACACGCGCATTTGCACCGATTACCTTTTCCATCATAGCCTTTGAAATACCCATAGCATTGATTGGATATGCAGCCTTATCTGTAGAAAGGCAAACCACACGCTCAACACCTGCTGCAACAGCGGCATGAAGCACGTTGTCAGTACCCTCGACATTTGTACGAACAGCCTCCATAGGGAAAAACTCACATGATGGCACCTGCTTTAAGGCAGCAGCATGGAAGATAAAATCAACGCCTGGCATAGCATCCTCAACCGAACGCATATTGCGGACATCACCAATATAAAACTTAACCTTGCCAGCCAAATCAGGATGCTCAGCCTGAAGCTGATGTCTCATATCATCCTGCTTTTTTTCATCACGTGAAAAAATACGGATTTCCTTTAAATCTGAATCAAGGAAATGCTTAAGCACAGTCGAACCAAAGGAACCTGTACCTCCTGTAATCATAAGTGTTTTGTTTTTAAATAAATCGCAATTCATTTTTATCCTTCTTTCTCAAAATAGGTCTTCTATATTATTTTTGAAAACAATTTTTATTACAATTAATACGCATTTACAGCATCAATAACCTGCTTTACCTCTTCATCTGTCATCTCTGGGAAAAGTGGAAGCGTAACACAATGTTCAGCCAAATATTCAGCATTTGGACAATCCCCCTTCTTGTATCCCAAATTCTTATATGCATCTTGAAGATGACATGGAACAGGATAATGACGATTACATTCAATCCCTTTAGCAGCCATATACTCAACAAATGCTTCTGGATTACCATCAACCTCCATCTCAAAAAGATGAAATACCGGCTGCGTATTTTCTGGATGCGCCTGCAAAATAAACTTTGAATTTGTAATTTCCTTCATATAGCGCAAACCAATTTCCTGACGACGAGCTGTCCACTCTGGCAAATATTTTAAGGATACCGAAAGTACAGCACCCTGCATTCCTTCAAGACGATAATTATATCCTATCATTTCATGATAATATCTCACTCTACAGCCCTGATTTTTCATGACATTTATATATTCAGCATATTTTTTATTTGAAGTACACACAGCACCGCCTTCACCAAAAGCGTAGAGATTCTTACCTGGATAAAAACTAAAACAGCCAAGCTCACCCAAAGTTCCTACCAGCTTACCTTCGAATTTTGCACCATGCGCCTGTGCACAATCCTCAACTACATACAAGTTGTGCTTATCTGCAATTTCCTTTACTGCTGCAAAATCAAAAGGCTGACCATAAAGATGAACTCCAAGAATTGCTTTTGTCTTGTCTGTGATTTTCTCTTCGATTTTTGATGAATCAATTTCCCAGGTATCAGAAGTACAATCTACAAAAACCGGTGTCGCACCAGTATAAGTAACTCCCCATGCTGTCGCAATATAGGTATTAGCTGGTACAATCACTTCATCACCCTCGCCAATTCCAAGCGCTGCCAATGCACAATGTAATGCCGATGTACCATTATTTACACCTTCAACAAAAGGGACTCCCAAATACTCTGCAAACTCCTTATCAAATTGATCTGCGAACTTGCCACCAGAAAAAGCTGTCTGCTCACAGCAGGCTTTGATAGCTGCAAGATACTCATCCTCATGAGCTTTATAATCTCTAGTTAAATCAATTCTCTTTAACATCTATAATCCTCCGTACAAGACTATATCTAAAAAATTCCTTCCGCCTTAAACAACTTTCGTAATTTATGAATCTGCACGATATAGTTTTTGATTGTTTTTGGTACATTTACTGTTGTATCGTAATCCTCAACCCATTCTACGGGCATATCGCAAATCTTTGCCCCAATACGCTCAGCACGAAGCAAAAACTCTACTGTATAGAACCAACCATGGTCATCCGAACATTTTGAAACTAATTCTTTTGCAAGCTCTGTTCTCAAAAAAGTAAATCCACACAGCGCATCTGTAGATTTCATTTTAAGCAGATTCTTCAGAATCCAAACCAAACCTGCTGAAGTAATTTGACGGTACCACTTACGCCCTTGTGTATCTGAATCCTTGCTAAAACGCGAGCCATTTACGTATTGCAAGCTAGCATCTTCATCAAACATCTGTACCGTCTTTGACAAATACTTTAAATCTGTGGACAAATCGATATCCATATATCCAACAATATCAGCATCTGTCATCTCAATTCCCGTTTTGAAAGCAATGCCTACTCCACGCTCATCGATTCTTACATAGTGAACCTGTGGATACTTTTGTTCAAGAGCTCTTGCAATATCCGGTGTATCATCATCTGAACCGTTATCTACTATTGTTAGTTGATAAGGAAAATCTGCATTTGAGCTAAGATATTCCATACAATTATCAATTCCTCTTTTCAAACGAAGATGTTCATTTAAAACTGGAAACAAAATATTAAGTGTACTCATTTATAGCCTCTCTATACCTCTAATATCTGGCATTAACCAACAATTTTTTCTATGTCGGCCACCAAATATTTAGTCTTTCTAAATACTAGATTAAGTAAAACTGACAAATACTTCAATACGATAGTAAGTAGCATAAACACACCAAAAAATCCCAACGACATGAAGCACATAGTAGATGCCCAGCCTGACGCAATTGCACCACCAACGAAATGATCAATAAGTGTATAAATAATCATACCAAGTGAGAATAATAAAAATAGAACACTCACTACGGCTGATATCTTTTCCATTATATTTGTAAAATAGATAAACGAATCAAGTGCTAAATTCGTACGCTCAAAGAAATTCACAGACTCGCGTTTTACCTTTTTTCGTTCGTGAACAGAAACTGTACTGTCATAGCTTACGCAGGTCAAATTTAAACCGCAGTTAGCATATACAGCCTTGCGATATGGGATATAGCTTCCCATTGATTTAATTCTATTTATTGCACGTCGTGAAATAATTCTAAAAGTCTCCGTACCGATAACACCATTTGAATTGCTGTTTTTATTGTAAAGCTTATAGAAATTTCGAGAAGTAAAGCTAATCTTGTCAGAAGTAGCAGCAGCCACAAGATCGAATCCCTCAAGCATTTTTTCGTATATTCCAAAAATAAGTGATGGGTCATAATCTACCAAAACATTGTCAAACTCATAGACAAAATCGCCAATAGAAACATCACGACCAGCATTCATCGCTGACTCCATCCCTTGATAAAAGCCCATGTGAATAATAGAAACAACACCACTTAGATTATGTTCTGCAATATAATCCTTGAGCTTAAAAATAGTGCCATCAGTACAACCATCATTGACACACACCAGCTCATACTGTGTAAAGCTGTCTTTCACAACCGGGATTACCTTATCTAAAAAATTTTCAATTCTTTTTTCATCATTGTGTAAATACACAACTACAGATACAAATTTCTTTTCCATACTAAATTAAATACTCATCCAAATCATATACTGTGTTAATTTTACCTGATAAAACGCTGATAAAGGTCGGCTCAACGCCACCCTCCGCCTTCGAGTGAACACGAATTGCTGTCGGTCTCGAATCATCTACTTCAGAACTTTTAAGTATCGGTTTCATTGAAAACAAAGACTTATTATAAGTATATCCATACTCAGGTTTTAAGTACTTGTCAACAAGATGCGACATATATGGCCATGCTGACTGTGGCTTATTAGGACAATCATTGCAATTTCCAAGCTGTACTGGTGAACAAAATGCTCCATTAGCACTACGCCCTATATCATCACCTGATTGTGAAGTTAAAAATGATTCCTGACATTTAAATCTCGGACAATCCTCATAGCTTGTCACATGCGGAGTAAAGGTAACTGCTGTAAGTGAATGCATACCAGTTAAACCAAATGGCATAATCGAAAAGAAAGGACCATCCATAACTGTTATTCCCACATCCTTAAGTGCGGGAGCAGCATCACACAAAATTATCTCACAAAGCTCATACTTTATCTTAAACATATCCTCAGGATATATATGTTTTAGCACTTGATTGACAGATGCATAGGTTGCATTAAGCACAAAACCAGATGTGACCTCATATACTTCTTCAGCAGGTTCAGAACCTTTTGCCACTACTAAATATACATCTGAATTTTTTGTAATCGAATCTATATCGACATTGTAAATCATCTGTATATTTGGATATTTTGAAATCTCCGCCAACAAATAGTCTCTCAGCTTGTGTGCATCATAGGTATATTCTTCTGTCAAAAAAGCTCCATCACACATTCCTGGTTTAAAATATTTTGAAACAGCCACTTCATCGCATCGAATATTTGCCGCCTTGCAAAAATCAATAAACTGCTGTGCCTGAGTCCAGCTAAAATTCTCGGAAGTTGCATATACCTGATCAAATTTCTGATGAATACAAAATCCATAGTCATCAACAAATCTTTTAAAATAACCAGCAGACTTAACCGCAGTCGTCAAGCTTCTAGGGTAATGATACCCCATATGTACTCTCGCCTGATTTATATAAGTAGCTCTTTTAAAAGGCTCACTGTCTTTTTCAAGCACAACAACAGACATACCTCTACTTCCGCAAAAAAGTGCAGAATACAAGCCATACAATCCGCCACCAATTATTAATCTGTCTACTGAATATTTTGTGCTCATATTATTTTTCCTAATCTAAAAAGTAATCTGCTGTTTTATAAGAAACCTTTAAAAATCAAATCAATAGGATCCCTTTTGTGGACCGAACTGTCGCCAATAATTCAAATCAATCGGATTCGTCTTGCTATAATATACAGTAACGTAATCCTGCTTATCCAGTACTTCGAATTTATCCAATACTTCCTGTGGAGCCGCTGGATCATCTGTAGATACAATCAAAATCGTAGGTCCTGCGTACTCTGTAGTATCATCATAAATACTATAATCACCAGAAACCTCCAGCACATTATCTTTTGTCATAGCTTTGTATACTCGAGACTCATCCACCACACGCATCACGCGTTCCATAGGTGTAAGCTCTTTACCCCAGGTGACTACTAAGCCAGCATCCGTAGCCTCTACTGCCTCAAGCATTTCATCAACCTTCCAGCAGAGATTGTCATCTATCTTATATAAGTAATCTGATATCAAATCAGCACCAATAATTGCTACAAAAAGAACTACTACACCTACCTTTTTGAATAGTAATTCTTCAGCTAAATCTTGGATAAAATATCCCACAAGAATAAATCCACATATTGTAGAAATAATAAGATATCTACATTCAAAAATCTGCTCACCATACGAAACAAATACAATTGAAAATTCCAAAATTGTAATGAGAATTATTGTTTCTAAAAATAAGATTTTTTTGTCATAATTTTCTTTTAACACAATCGCTCTGATAACTTTGATTAGATAATAAATCACAGCAATAAGCATCACCAAGAAAATCACAAGACCACATAGCTTACCCACTCCCATAAGAGATGCTGGCGTAGTCTCAGAGCCCGGCTTTGGAATTGCACCTAGCAAAAGCATGTAGCCCAGGAAAATATTATGCAAATTTTCCCAAAACTGCTCAGCAGTAGTTAAAAATCTTGAATCATCGTGATATGGAATACCACACATACCTGCAATCATACGCCCTGCGGCAACTATAGCAAATGAAATATATAAATATATTGCCTTCCAGCTAATTAGCACCTTGAAATTATTTTCAAGGAACATATATACAACCATAAAACCAATTGCAGGAACCAATACCATTACAATCATCATCGGTCCAGAGCTTACACCAATAAATGCAAGCAACACAAAAGAGATTATCATCCACGCAAGATTCTTCTTATTGCGAAATGTCTCCTTTGAAATAAGCACCCTGAGAATCATCATAAATCCCAGAATCATGGTGCTGTAGTATGCTCCACCACCAAAGGTACAGCTAAAATAACTCAAATCGTTTTGAAGAATATACCCATTCATAAGATATGGACATATCAAAAGATTAATAATTATAAGCTTCTGTACAATACCAAGCTTTGCCTTATCTAAAACAATATATAAAACAATAATTGTCGCAGCCAACATAATTAAATTTGTTATGCCAAAAGCAACAAATACGTTCTTTGTCAATCGATAAAAAGGAGCTGCCAAAAGAAAAATTTTGTCATTTAAGGGCTCTGTATCGCTATTTAGTAAATCAACAGGAAAAAAGCCACCATTTTTACCAATAACTATTGTCTTAAGATACTCCCATGAAACGTCAACTCCCATATGAATCTTCGCTTCAAAGAAATTGAAATACTGGATAATCAAAAACTGGCAAGCAGCGCAGCACGCCAAAAGGATTGCCAATATGTTGTTTTTATTCTTAAAATCGATTTTTTTCATATTTATCCTTTATTTTAAAATAATGATGAGCTTGCAACACAAACACCAATAATAATCAAGACAAGACCAAGTGCCTTTTTCTTGCCGATATGCTCTCCTAGGCAGATACGGCCTAAGATAGCTACCCAGATATAGCCTGTCGCTTCTAGTAAAGGTCCAAAGGAAAGTGGGACCTCTCTATATGCATAAAGTGAGCAAAATGTTGCGCCAAAAAATATAGCATACGCAATAATTACAGGTGCATTGAGATATTCTGCAATTTTATTTGGATACTCTTTTTCTGATGCCTTTTTCAAAAGAATCTGAGAAACAGAAGATACAAATGTACCCATCAGCATAATCAAAATGTACTTAAGCATCTGCCTGCTCCTCCTTTTTAATTTCTTTTATTTCAGGAGTCTCATCACCAGATACAACAAAATATACGCCGGCAATAATTATCAGAGCACCAATAAATCTAGTCACTGTGATTTTTTCTTTAAAAATAAGATAACCCCAAACCAGTCCCCAAATCGTAGTCACTGCCTTGTTGGCATATGCCGTGATAAGAGGAAGATGCTTTAAAACCTGCTGCCAGGCAATAGCATAGAAGCCAAGCAAAACTATAACAGCGCCATAAAACAGTATCCAGTTTTTGCTAAACATATCGTATGATGCCGCAAACTTTGAACAAATGCTGTTTACAGAATATATCAGGATGATGATATGTAAAATAATAAACCACTTTATCTTATCCTTCATAAGAATTTACCGCCTCAATTACTGTATTAATCTCATCATCTGTAAGCTCAGGGAACATTGGAATTGTCACACCGTGATTTGCCAAATCCTCAGCTACAGGAAAATCTCCTGTCTTGTAGCCACACTCGCTAAAGCACTCCTGTAAGTGCATTGGAACTGGGAAATATACACCTGTAGTAACGCCCTTTTCTTCCAGATATGCTCTAAACTTGTCACGTTTTTCGACACGCATAGGGTATACATAAAAAATGTGCTCATTGTCTTTTGCAACAACAGGCTTCTTAACAAGGCCATTTGTTATCTTGGAATTGTAGATATCAGCTATTTGTCTACGCTTTGCATTCCAGGCATCGAGATGAGGAAGCTTCACTGAAAGGAGTGCAGCCTGCAATGCATCGATACGTGAATTAAAACCAACCACATAATTGTAGTACTTAGGCAAATTACCGTGAAAATCAATCTTGCTCTCGTCAAAGGCTGTGCCATTTTTCTTTGCTAAAGCAAAAGCACCATTTACGCCAGAGCCGTGAACTCTATAAGCAAGACAACACTTGTATAAAGCTTCATCAGAAGTCACGATTGCACCGGCATCACCACATGCGCCCAAATTCTTTGTAGGAAAAAAGCTCACGCACGCAATATCGCCAAGTGAGCAAGCACGCTTGCCCTTGTACTTGGCACCAGCCGCCTGTGCGCAATCCTCGATTGTCTTGGCTCCGTGAGCGTGTGCGATACGATTTATCTCATCCATATCTGCGACTTGTCCGTAGATATGTACCGGAATAACAGCCTTTGTCTTTGAAGTAAAGGCTGCCTCAAGCTTAGTTGCATCAAGAGTATAGGTATCAGGTGTGATATCCACAAAAACAGGCTTTGCACCAACCTGGGCAATTGCCTCTGCTGTTGAAACAAAAGACATCGCTGTAGTGATAACCTCATCACCAGCACCAACACCACAAGCAAGCAGAGCAATCACAAGTGCATCTGTACCATTACCTACACCAACAGAATATTTTGCACCACAGTAGTCAGCAAACTGCTGTTCAAAATCGGTAACCTTCTTACCTAATATATAACCACCTGAGTGAAGTACCTCAAGCGCTGCATTATCAAGTTCATCCTGCAAAGAAGCATATTGTCTTTGCACATTCATAACTGGAATCATAATATCCTCCTTGATTTGTCCACAAAAATACATTTTATTATAGCACTAAAACTTAGGAAGAGCAAAGCTACCAAAAATAATACAGCATTGAAAGGTGTAGGGTTACAATTGATGTGACACCTTACCACTATACAAAAACGGTTGAGTCCTATAGAATTTTAATCGCCAAACCAAAATTCTATAAAAAAGGAACATCAACCGTCATGAATACAATAACATACTCACAACGATATT
>JAZLJM010000095.1:0-2054 GCA_045617805.1 Pseudobutyrivibrio sp. | reverse complement strand
TAAACTTGAAAATAAGGGAATGGATAGGGCTTCAAATCAGGCTGATGCTAGAAGAAGAATCTGTCGTATGCTGGGTATTGGAGAAGCAGATTCACCAATTGGTAAGAAGTTCAATGAAGTATTTCATATGGGTACTAGCCTCGAGGACATAAAAGATATTCGTGAATTCATTTATACATACATTTTGCCTGAACCTGAGGTGAATATAGACTTCTTGCAGAAAGATATGCGTGAACTTGAAAGATTGCAGGAGATTTTGCAGGAAGCTCAGGATAGAGAAGTGCTGCTTGCAGAGATTTATGAAAGAATTATAGAGGCAAAAGCACGCCTATCTAAAGTTAAAGTTAATGAGATACTTGTTGCATATGCTAATTATCAAGGAAATGTTGAAGAACAACAGGAGAAGAAGCGTCTTATATCGGAATGGACTGCTAGTATCGATATCTTATCAGATAAATTGGTTGAATTGTCTGAAAAGGAAAGAAAAGCATCAGATTTATTATATGAGGCAAGAAGAGCTGCTGAGGATAATACTGAAAATAAAGCGATGCTTTCTCTGGAGCAAGAGAACAAAGAAAATAAAAAAGAATACGAGAGATTAAAAAACGAAGTGGCTATATTTACAGACATTTCAGAAAAGCTGCTATCCCTTAAAAAGAAATTAAACCGCATTGGTTTTTCTTGTGACTTAAATTTAGGCGATGAAACTTTGGAAAAAACTGTTGACGAGCGTATTTTAGAAATTAAAAAAACTGCGGGAATACTAGCCGACCTAGAGGAAATAATAAAAAACCATGATGCAAAGATAAGAATGGAAATAGCAACTCTATCAAGCGGGGCTAAATCGCTTGAGGATAAAATTAAGAGTCTGGAAGCTGGTGTAATGTGTTATCCAGAAGAGGCGACCTTTGTTAGAGATAAGATTAATGAAGAATTAGGGGAGCAGAGTAAGAAAGCGGATGCAAAACTTTTGTGTGAACTTCTCTATATGACAGATGATAGCTGGCAGGACGCTGTTGAAAGTTATCTTAATACTCAGAGATTTAATATTATTGTCACACCAGATAATTATCTTGTTGCAAAGAAGGTTTTTATTTCTTTGGGAGATAAAGTAAAAGGTATTGGGCTTATTGATACAAGAAAAATTGGAGATATTCAGTATAGTGAAGAGGGAGTAAGTTTTCTTGGAGATAAAGTTGAGTCCGAAAATATTTATGCAAAACGTTATGCAAGATTTGTTATGCGAGATGTAGTGTGTTGTGAAACGTCAGATTCTCTTGAGCAACACCAGAAAAGTGTTACAAAAGACCGCTTGCGTTTTCAGAATTTCTGTTTACAGAGAATGGGGAAAAAAGAGCATTTTATCGGCGTTGATGCTATAGAAAAACAGTTGGTTAGCGCCAGAAAAGAACTTGTTAGCATTCAAAAACAACTAAATGAGATGGATGCTGATAAAAAATCTTTTGATGAGATGTATGGTGAATATAATAAATTCACTGCAGGTAATAATTTTGCTTTATTAGAAAAATATATAGATTCGGGACGGCAAGCAAAAGGGATAGGAATAAGAATTGATGAGATAAATGCACAGATTTCGGAATTTAAGAAGAATCCTATTTTACTTGCTATGTATGATCGTGTGAGCGAATGTGAGAAAAATGTTGCTGAGATACAAGGTGAAATTACGGATGTTAAAGCTAAAAAACAAAATCTTG
The DNA here is from genome assembly GCA_045617805.1 of Pseudobutyrivibrio sp. GTDB lineage: Bacteria > Bacillota > Clostridia > Lachnospirales > Lachnospiraceae > Pseudobutyrivibrio. Next base: position 339 of record JAZLJM010000095.1, on the reverse strand, counting down.
AAACAGGAGTGAAGGACGCGGAGCAGGAGATTGTTAAGCTTGAAACTACTATCGATGAGCTGAAAATGGCATATGAAAATATTGTGAAAGAATATCCTGAACATGCAGGTGATGTTGAGAAGAAGTATCAGGATGAGAGAAGAACTAAAAAGGCATCGTCCATAGCTTACAATTTTGGTAACCGTTCGACTCAGGATGGTATTGCATTCAATAATTACCTGAACCAGCAATTGATACCATTGCAGCAAAAATATACAGCAACATATACTTGTGATTATCCTGAAGGTATTGATGGAGCTAGTAGATATCAGCAGGAATATCTGTCTTTACAAAATATTG
>JAZLJM010000094.1:0-34278 GCA_045617805.1 Pseudobutyrivibrio sp. | reverse complement strand
ATCATAAACTCTTCGTAATTATCTTTGAATATTTCTTGAAGGATGTTCATGTAATATATATCGGAGAGTAGAACAAGAAAATACCCCCACCCCTCAAGATTGAGGGGAAGGGGAGTTGAATAGGCGAAGCCTATTTTTTATATCTGATATCTGTGGGCTTAGCAAGGCAAAATATCATTTTGTGATAGGTGGATTCTTTATAAATTCTATTGGGGGGATTTTTCATGCGAGTTGAAAGAGTAAAATATGATGAAAAATTATTTAAAAACATTATTCCTACTGAAGTAGAAGATACCGTGGATGAAAATGATGGTGTTTTATATTGCTTATTTGATGGAGAAAATTGTATTGGAATTGCTCTATATAAGCTTTTACAAAATGATGAAATGGTACAGCTTGTCTATCTATATATTGCGGAAGAATTAAGAGGAAATGGTTATGGGAGCATGCTTCTAAATGATACCTGCAAGCTTGTTGTTGAAAGTGGGAAAAAAGGTGTTTTGATAAAATATGTTGGGACAGAATTAGAAGTAGATGGAATTTCTGAGTTTTGGATGCAAAATTCATTTTATCAGGTTGTTGAGACTCATGCGCAGTTTATTTATAAATTTGAAAATTTGAAATATGAAAAGCTTTTTAATTATGATAAAGAGGTGTTTGGTAAACAATTTTATAATATCAGGATAAAGGATGTTCGAGATTTGAAGTGTCTTGCGCGAGAAAACAGTAGGGTAGATTTGTCTAGTATACTTAATTTTGATTTGGATTATAATTTATCGGAATTTTATGAGGAAAATGGAGATTTTATCGGTGGACTCTTAGTTTCTAAAAAGGGTTCGGTGGTGCAAATTTTGGATGCTGTATTTAATGATACCTCAGAACTCAAGCGTATTCAGGTTTTTGTCGGTGGAATAAGAAAAATATATGAGCGATGTCTTAATGATTATGATGATATTTCAGAATTTGTAATTTGTAATATTCCGTACAATATAATAAAAAAGGCCAGAATGTATCTAGGTTATCCGTATAAAGAATATTATTGTAAGGAATTCTTTTTGACGGCTGAGGGTGCTGTTGATTATTGGGAGGCAGGTGAGTAGAAATGGGTGATCAATATTCTAGTGAACAAGTTGTTGTTCATACAGAAATAATGGAAGAACCGGGAAAAAAGCAACAAGAGTCTACTGAACAACATTTTTCATCTCAAATTATGACCGGGGAAGTTCAACAAGAAGAAAAAAAGGTAGAGGAGAAGAAGGTTTTTTCAGATTCTTTAGCGACTATTGAAAAGAAAAGTGAAGCTGAAAAGAAGGGGGATGAGCAATCATCAATTGTTCAGGGACAGGGAATGATATCGATTTCTCCTTCGATTCAGGCTATTGGAAATGCACAGCTCCAAGCAAATATAAAGACTAGTAAAATCATATCTCCTAAATTGGGGACTGTATTAGAAGAGATGATTTTGTCCACCGAAACTGGTGGAATTGAATTTAGAACCATGAAAAAAAGCGTTGTTGATTTTGTGCGCTATCAAGATGCAAAGAGTGCAATTGCTTGTTACGATGCAGCTTCTGCTTATCATAATTCGCATTATAGAGTGCATTGGACATCTGCTGGTCGTAGACGTATTCGCTGGGCGGAGTGTCTTGAACAAAATATGGCGCAAATTATAAAGTCTACTGATTTTGAAGCTTTAAGCAAGGAAGCAAAAAAGGACGAAAAGAAGGAGCCGAAGAAAGAAGAAAAGAAAGAAGAAAAGAAAGAAGAAAAGAAAGAAGAAAAGAAGGAAGAGCAAGTTGTTGATAAACAGCCAGTATTTAGTGAACGTTATGCATTGAAACCTGGCGAGGATGTGCAGAAAAAGTTAAAAGAAATAGGTATGGATGATACGTCTAGCACCTGGGCACATCATTACTATATTTTTAGACAGCTTAGGAATAATTACGTTCATTACGCGGCTACCTTGGACAAGGATATGTATATATCGCCTTTAGATAAGGTTGAAAAGAAACTTCAATTTTTTGAAGTACATAAGAATATCCTTTTGCTGGGCATATATAGAAAGTGTGGTCAGGATAATTTTAAATATTTATTAAGTGAAGTTGATACGCTTGAAAGAGCAAAACGTGAGCTGGCAAAGGAAAGTAATCCTAATTTATTTAGTTCGAGATTAAAGACTAGAATAAGTGAGATTAAGGCGAAGGATATAACTGATTCAGGTAGACAGGTTATGCGCCAGGATGTAAAAAAGAAAATAGATGAGTCTCTCACTAAAGAACAACTGGAAGGAATAAATGAGATTGACAGATGGCTTTTTAGAAATATGAATAATGGTGGCTTTGCTGGTGTTGTTGGTATTGGAAAGGTCGATGTTGCATATTTGGTTTCACATCTTATGTCGCTGACAAAAAGAGAAAGGTTGAATATATACTATTTAGTTGAAACTAGAAGTAGAAAAAGTCCTTCGTTAGATAAGCTTGTATTTGCACAGAAAGAATATGTACCTAATTTGAGTGAATTTAAATCTCAGATGATAGCAAGTAAGTTTAAAATTACATCTCATATTACGGGTGGATATGTATATTGGGATAAAATTGGCGAGGCGATGCGAATAACAAGAAATCAGTCTGCGGCAATTGAACAATTGGGCTTGCCTGAAGAAGAACGTAGTAAAGATAGTGCTGAGAATGCATTATTGCAAGATGCAGATTTATCAGAATTATATAGACAGCTGCTTGAAATTCAAAAAATAAAGAATCAGTTAAGGCCAGATGAGGCGGCTGATTCACTTGAATATCAGAAGAAGATTACGTTACTTAAAGAAAAGATAACGAATCTTGAAGAATATAATAAAGCTGTATTTGAAAAGCTTAGAATAGCAGAAGGGTCAAAGTTTTCAGGAGATGATGTTGGCGCTGATCATATAAGTTATGCTGGAAAAATTCTGGCGGCTGCAGATAAACTGGCATTTTTTGAGCGCTTTACAGGTGTTCTTCAGGGACTAAATGCTGTGTTGAATTCGGTTACGGTTTCAGGTGCATCAATAGCAGCGTTTTTTACAATTGCAAGTTCAATTATTAGGATAATGGAAGGTGGAGCTGGTGCAAATTCATCGGAAATCATGGAGAATTTGATTGATTTTAGCAAGGATTTGAGCGCTGCTGCATCAAGTGCGATTAGTACATCTGATACTGTTCGTCAAATTGCTGGAACTCTTGCACAGGGGTCTACTTCTCCAGCTACAAAGCTCGCTGGAACTATTGCTGGTGGTGTATTTATTGCGTATGGTTCAGTTCGTGCAGCAAGAGCTTTGACACAAAAGCATAGTAATCATCAGCTTGTTAAAGAGATTGAAAAACGAAAAGCCGGTCAGCTACAGGTAGATTCTGAGACTAGATATCTAGAAACAATGACTGCTTTAAATAGTCGTTTGACTACGAGAAAGCTCTATAAAAGTGTAACGGCAGTTACGATGGGAGCTTTTATGATAGGTGCAGCTTTGACGGGCGGGATGCTCTCGACAATACTTTTTGGTGCAGGCGTTGCAACAGGCATTATTGGAGGTGCTGTTGAGGGGGCGACTATTGATGGCATTCATGAAAAATTATTTGATGAATATTATCAACTGGATAGTATCTTTGAGGAAGGCTATGATGATTTTGCAATAAGTAAAGGCTTACAGGTTAGCGAATTAACTGATAAGGAAAAGGGCAAGATTAAGGAGACGATTCGACAAAAAATAATTACTGAATTGGGATATAGTTCAATATCTGATGCGGCGACAGTAATTTGTACACAGTTTGCATATCATATTAGTGAAAAGCTTAAAAATCCCAAGGATGCAAATTATGAAATGTATGTTAAATTCGTACATAGTCTTGGGTTGGCGATTAATGCCCAAAAGGGTGAGCCTACAGTTGGTAATTTGACTCGTAAGCTTACAGGAAGATAGTAATCAAATATATTATGCAAAAAATAGAAGGGATTATTATGGATGCAGAGAGAATAACATATATACATGAGACTGTAATTAGAAGGCTTCAAAATGATTTAATGGAAAAAGAAATTCCTACAATGCTTCAGAATGCTACAGAATCAAATCCGGAGGCATTAAATTATGTGCTTGACGGAGTGGGACTTGACGGAGATGAGGTTCTTGTAGAAGCAGTATTTTTGCCAAATTCTTCTGAGGATTATTTTCATACATTTGTTACATCGGTACTTATTTCTGATGAAATAAATGAGGAATATTTAGATGAGCTTATTGTTGCGATTACAATTTTAAATTTTTACATTCCAATGGGAGGCTTTTTGTATTCTGCAAGTGATAAGATGCTGGCATATAGAAATTCAGCGGTGAGTAGCTTTGAGTTATCTGATGAGCAAATTTATAGTCAGAGCAAACTTTGCATAGAAAAGACTCATGAAATGGTCGATAAATATGTTGAGATTTTGCTAAAAATTTCTGACGGGAAATCAAATACAGATGAACTTATTGGTTTGTTTGGATATTAAATTTCAATGTCGATAGGAGACAATATTATGGATATAAATAGTGCACGCGTAGTTCAAAAGAATATATTAAAAAGATTAGATAGTGATGCAAAGGAAAATTTAATTGCAGCTGTTTTGCAGGATGAAACTGAAAATGAGCCGGCCTCTTTGAATATGATGATTGATGGCATCAGCGATAATGGAGATGAGCCATTGTGCGAAATTATGTTTTTACCGTTTTTAAAAGAACACAAGTATCATACGTTCCTTGTTTCGATTATTTTGTCGGATGAAATTGTTGTTGATACTTCTTCTGAACTTATTGCGGCAATTACGTTGTTAAATTCATATATTACAATTGGTGGATTTTCTTTTTCTCCTATGGAGAAGATGCTGATATATAAAAATACAGCTATTTTTGATGAAGAAATGACAGAAGATCAGCTATATGAACATGCTCAATTTTATATTAGCAATGCTTTTTCTATTGTAGATTCGTTCTGCAATGTTTTGGTAGAAATTGCGGAAGGCAAGTCTACCATCAAGGATTTGGCAGTGCTGCTTGAAAACGAATAGATTTTCATTCTAGAGTGTGCTAAAATAGAAAATCGTGAGTTCGAGACCATCCTCACGTAAAACAAAACTAAGGAGCAAAAAATGAATACAAAATCAAAAAGCATTTGTCTTGGTGCAATGATTGCAGCACTTTATGTAGTCATTACGTGTACTTTAGGCGCATTTAATCTTGCAAGTGGAATTATCCAGATTCGGTTGTCGGAGGCGTTATGCATACTTCCTGTTTTTACTGTTAGCGCAATTCCTGGTGTGACGATAGGATGTTTTATTTCAAATTTGATTTTGGGAGCCAATATTTTTGATGTGATTTTTGGAAGTCTGGCTACTTTATTAGGACTCTTAGGAACTTATTTTCTTAGACGTTTTAAGCTATTAAGTCTGTTGCCTTCAATTCTATCAAATTCAATAATTTTGCCGCTAGTATTTCGGTATGCATATGGCTTTCAGGATGCGTTCATAGTATTAGTGATTTCAATTTTTGTAAGTGAATTCATTAGTGTAGGGATTTTTGGTTTTTTGCTAAGACAGATTTTGGAAAAGAAGTTAAAGCTGTTTAAAGTTGAAAATTAAAAGTTTTTAACTATTTTATTTCGGAGGACACAGATGGAACAGGTTCTAGAGTTAATTAAAAAAGAAGTTACTGCAGGCTTTGAGGCTTGTGGTTATGATTCGAAATATGGCATGGTTAGTCTTTCTAACAGACCAGATCTTTGTCAGTATCAGTGCAATGGAGCACTTGCTGCAGCAAAGGAATACAAGAAGGCGCCAATTGCTATTGCAAATGAAGTTGCTGAAAAATTAGCTTCAAGCGATATGTTTGAAAAGTGCGAGGCTTGCCCTCCTGGTTTTTTAAATATAAATATTTCTGATGCATTTCTTTCTGATTACGTGACAAAGATGTCCCAGGATGACAGATTTGGTGTTGATAAGGTATCAAAGTCAAAGAAGGTTATCATTGATTATGGCGGACCAAACGTAGCAAAGCCACTTCATGTAGGTCATTTAAGATCAGCTATTATCGGTGAATCAATCAAGCGTACAGCTAGATTTATGGGTGATGATATCAAGGGTGATGTGCATCTTGGCGACTGGGGTCTTCAGATGGGACTTATTATTACAGAGTTTAAGCTTAGAAAGCCTGAGCTTGTGTATTTTGATGAAAGTTATTCAGGAGAGTATCCTGCAGAGCCTCCTTTTACAATTTCTGAATTAGAGGAGATTTATCCTTGCGCATCAGGAAAATCTAAGGAAGATGCTGCATATAAAGAGGCTGCAATGACAGCTACATTTGAGTTACAGCATGGTCGTAAGGGTTATCAGGCATTACTTTCACATATTTTGAATGTATCGGTTTCTGACCTTAAGAAAAATTATGAAAAGCTTAATGTCGAATTTGATTTGTGGAAGGGCGAATCTGACGCACAGCCATATATTCCAGATATGGTTGAAAAGATGAAAAAAGACGGATTTGCATATATCTCTGATGGTGCATTAGTTGTTGATGTAAAAGAGGAAACAGATACAAAGGAAGTTCCACCATGTATGATTTTGAAATCTGATGGAGCGTCTTTGTACAATACTACTGACCTTGCAACTTTAGTTATGCGTATGCAGGATTACAATCCAGACAAGGTTGTTTATGTCGTTGATAAGCGTCAGGATCTATATTTTACACAGGTCTTCAGATGCGCAAAGAAAACAGGTATTGTTTCACCTGAAAAGGAACTCCATTTTATCGGATTTGGTACAATGAATGGTAAGGATGGAAAGCCATTTAAGACAAGACAGGGTGGAGTTATGCGTCTTGAGTATCTTGTTAAAGAGGTTGAAGACAAGATGCTTGAGAAAATCAAAGAAAATGGAACAATGGAAGCTGAGGAAGCAAAAGCTACAGCAGCAGTTGTTGCTCTTTCTGCAATAAAGTATGGTGATTTATCAAATCAGGCATCAAAGGATTATATCTTTGATATAGATAGATTTACATCTGCAGAAGGAAATACAGGTCCATATATTCTTTATACAATTGTACGTTGTAAGTCTATTTTGAAAAAAGCAGAATTTGCTGGAAATGATGGCGTTATTCTTGCTGCTCATTCAGATAGTGAACGTGGTTTACAGCTTGAGCTTACAAAATTTATCTCTGCATTAAATACTGCGTATGAGGAGATGGCACCTCACAAGATTTGTGCATATATATATGATTTAGCAAATGCATTTAACAGATTTTATCATGATACAAAGATTTTGGCAGAAGAAGATGTAGCAAAGAAGAATTCATATCTTGCTTTATTGAATCTCACAAAGGGAATTCTTGAAAAGGCTATTGAACTTCTTGGATTTGAAGCACCGGAGCGTATGTAATAAATGGATTATAATACATTTTTACCAACTGATTTTATTAATCGCATGGAGCAGGATTTAGGTCCTGCTTTCCATGCGTTTTTGCGTTCATATGACGAAAACAAAATTTGTGCTTTACGATTTAATGCATTAAAGGCACATGGTGATGCAACTGAAAAGCTTAATGGAATAATATCTGATAGGGTTGAGTGGTCGCCAAATGGATATTATTATAATGAGGATACTCGTCCCGGTGTTCATCCATATCATGCTGCGGGTGTATTTTATATTCAGGATGCTAGTGCGCAGCTACCAGTTGAGATGCTTTCGCCTAAGCCTGGCGATTTCGTGCTTGATTTGTGCGCTGCTCCTGGTGGAAAATCAACACAGCTTGCAGGAAAATTGCAGGGGCAGGGAATTCTTGTGGCAAATGAGCCTATGAAAAATCGAGCAAAAATACTGTCTGAAAATATTGAAAGACTTGGTGTGAAGAATGCTATTGTTGTTTCAGAATTCCCTGACAGGTTAGCAGAAAGATTTGAAAACTATTTTGATAAAATTTTAGTAGATGCACCATGCTCAGGTGAGGGAATGTTTAGAAAAAATCATGAAGCATGTGCTGAATGGTCGTTGGATAATGTCGCAATGTGCGCGCAGCGCCAAGCTCAGATTTTAGATGAGGCATATAAAATGCTTCTTCCAGGAGGAAGGCTTTGCTATTCTACCTGCACTTTTTCCAAGGCAGAGGATGAAGAGTGTGCAAAGGCATTTTTATCTCGACATGAGGATATGGTTTTAGTTGAGGAACGGCGCTTGTGGCCACATGAAATCAAGGGTGAAGGTCATTACGCTGCGTTATTTGAAAAACGAGATGAAATAAATTGCAAAGATGATTTGAAGTCTGCTAGGTCTACTTTTGCTTATGAGAAGATAAATAATTCTTTGCTGAAGGATTATTTTGCATTTGAAAAAGAAACATTAAAAATTAAGTTTGAAAATTTGGTATTAAAAAATGATCAGCTTTATTCATTGCCAGTTGATTGCCCTGATTATGCGGGGCTGCATGTACTTAGAGCAGGTGTTCATTTGGGAACCTTAAAGAAAAACAGATTTGAGCCATCGCATGCACTTGCTTTGTCTTTAAAAACGGAAGAAGTTAATTCATCAGTTAATTTCTCTTTGGATTCTAAGGAAATTGCGGATTATCTTAGAGGACAGACGGTTTCTACTGACAATAAGGATGGCTGGACGTTGATTTGCGTTGATGGCTATTCAATTGGTTGGGGAAAAGCGGTAAAGGGTGTTGTCAAAAATCATTTTCCTAAAGGTTTAAGGTTGATGAATTAGATATTATCTTTTGATATTTTTTTGTGATAATTGCACTAAAATTAATAAAATTTTAACATTTTATATGCTATACTATATAAGGGAGTTTTCGGAGGGGAAACTATGAAGGTTGAGCCAATTGTATGGACGGATGAGTACAATGTCGGAAATGAAATAATAGATGTTGCGCATAAAAAATTGTTTTCAATTTTGAGACAGATTTTAGTAGACGAAAGTTTGGATTCTACAAAGGTTGAAGCTACTTGCGTGGAAACAATTAAGTACCTTAAAAAATATACCGTGCAGCATTTTGCTGAAGAAGAAGCATATATGCGAAAAATAAAGTATCCTGGATACATGATGCATAAAGAGCTTCACGATAATATTAGAGAAGTTGCACTTCCTAAATTGGAAGAAAATCTGGTAAATACAAACTTTTCTGAGGAAGCTGTTTTTTGTCTTGTTAGTTTCTTATCTGGTTGGCTGACTGGTCATATCATGATTGAAGACAGGGCAATTACAGGACGTGCTTTAAGTAGATACAATAATGATCATAAATATAGTGATAATCATGAAATATTAGATGTGGAATTCCAAAAATTTGTTCATGATTTGTTTAGAATAAAATCATCCTGCTCAAACAAATACTATTCAGGTGAGGAACTAAAAAGTGCTCATTACTTTGAGTTTGTATTTGAGACAGAGGATGATGAGCGTATTAATAAGTCAGTTATTGTATTTTCAGAAAATAGATTGATGACATTTATGATGTCAAAAATTATTGGAGTAAAAATTGATAAGATTGATAAGGAATCGTTGCTTGCATATATTCAGGTTTTGATTTATATGACAAAGGCTGCACTTGCAATTACGAATCCAGAGCTTTTACTGGTTTACAAGACTACAAAGACTTTTAATGCAAAGGAGTATAGACAGATTTTTCATACACTTGAGCCACGTTATAGCATGAAATGGCAAACAGATGAAGGATCTATGGGAATAATTATCGAATAATTATGTAGAGGGGTTACTTATGGTATTACTTGAGGCGATTAGAGTAAGTATTTTTTCTAGAATAGCGCAAACAATTATTCCGACAATAGTATTTTTATGCTTTTGTCAGTTCTATTTATATCGTGGTTTATCCAAAAAAGAAAAAATCAAAGGTCTGTGCCTTAATTTCTGTGTGTCATATTTTTCTAGCTTTATTCTTGAACGTGCAATTGAACAGATAATACGATATTTTCTTCTGAAAATTAATAGTGGAATAAAATATAGTACATTTATTTCTCTTTTTATTGCATTTATTATTGTATTTGTTATATATACAAATCTTTTTATTGCTGAGGTTGATTATAGGAATACAGTAGCTGATGAAAGTATAAGCAAGTGTTTTGGCTTTTTTATTTATTCAAATTATGTTTTAACAATTATTACGGCGACGAGTATTTCTCATAATTTTCTTCAGTTTACGTTTGCTTATTTGGCATTTTGTGTTATTGCAAGAGTTATCTTTTCAAAGGATCTCTTCAAGATTATGCAGATATATCCATCTAACAAGAACTCAAAAGAAAATTATTGCCTGTGGGCAATGATTATTATTATGACCTGCTTCTTCTATTTACCTAAGAAGGTTATGCTATCAGGGATTGTAGGTGCAGGAAAGTTCTTTATTTCGTGGTATTCGGTTTTAAGTATTTGCTTGTTTGTATTTTGCAATGTGGTATTTAAATTACTTTTTGAACAGGCTTATCATGAATATACATTGATAAAAACACTTGCTGTTGATGAGCTGACAGGGCTTATGAATAGACGTACCTTTATTGAAAAGGGACAGAAAATTATTTCTGGAATTAACAATAATTCAGTTGCTGTTATTTTTGTTAATATTTCTAATTTTAAAGCAATAAATCTGAATTATGGAAAAAGTGTTGGAGATTTGATCCTGACAAAGCTGGGCAAAGCTTTAACTGATACATTTACTGATGCACATGTTATTTCACGTCTTTCAGATGATCATTTTGCAATTATTACACCAAATATTGATTCCATTGAACTTGATTCTATAAAATGCAGAAATGCATTGATGGTGGAACAGAGTATTTGCGATATCGTATTAAAGGTGGGAATATACGTTGCTAATAAAAAGTCGATTGATATCAATGATGCACTAGATAATTCGATGGAGGCCTCAAGAAATGCACCTATTTCAAAAACAGTTTCAATTATGTATTTTGATAATGAAATATTAGAGGAATATAAAATTACAAAATATGTAGTTGATAACGTTGATGCGGCAATTCACGATGGTCGATTTAAGGTGTACTATCAACCAATTGTTGATCCGATAACTGGAATGTATAAAAGTGCAGAGGCTTTAGTTAGATGGAATGATAATAAGACAGGCTTTTTACCACCAGCTAAATTTGTCCCTGCATTGGAGCAAAATAATTTAATTTACAAGGTTGACTGTTTTGTTTTTGAACAGATTTGTAAGGATCATAAGAAACTGATAGAGATGGGCTTGAAACCAATTCCAGTAAGCTTTAATATTTCAAGAAAAGACTTTTTCAATATTGATATGGTTGATTATGTTGAAAAGATGGTTCACAAATATGAAGTGTCTAAAGAGCTTTTCAAAATTGAAATAACAGAGAGTGCTTTTTGTCAGGATGATGACTTTTTGATAAAGCAATTGATTAGATTTGCCGAGTTGGGCTACAAGGTTTGGATGGATGATTTTGGTTCAGGCTATTCTTCATTGAATTTGATGGGTACATTTAAATTTGATGGAATAAAGCTTGATATGGTATTTTTGAGAAATATGACACCTATGAAAAAAGAATTAATGCGAGGTATTGTACACTCTGCTAAGCTTTTGGGAATTGAGGTTTTATCAGAAGGTGTTGAAACCAAGGAACAGAATGATATTGTTATAGATATTGGATGTGATTTGGCACAGGGCTTCAGGTATTGTATGCCGATGCCGCTTGATGAACATATTGAAACGAGTAGGAAAAAGGTTATTGATGAATAAAAAAAGATTGATTTCAGGGCTAGGAGTTCTAATTCTAGCCCTTGTAATTTGTATGGGTTCATTTTTTCAAAGTAAAGAATATTATGCTACTTTAGAAGTTGAAAACGTTCAAGAAGAAGTTGAAAATGAAGGAAATAAGTATTTGGCTGATGTGTGGCTGACCTATTGGGATATTGGAGAAGCAAAAGCTGAACTTGATTTGGTAGCGGAAAATGTGCAGGATATCTGTTATTTTGCTGCTTATTATGATGAGGCTGGAAATCCCTTTATTGAGGATAGCACGAAAAAGCTTTTTAAAGAGTATAGTGCAGATGCTCGATTTAATAGTAAAAATTATTTAACTTTTGTTAATGATGTAAGATTAAATGATGGGTCGGCTGTTTCTAAGGATGTTGCGCTACTTAAAGATTTTTTTAAGACAGAATTTTCTATGCAGCAATGTGCAAAAAAGATGGTCGAATTAGCAGAGAGTCAGGGCTTCAATGGTGTTGAGGTAGATTTTGAAGCATTAGGTAATGAGGATGAAATTTGGTATTCCTATGTTGATTTTGTAACGTATTTATATCAATTGACACAGGAAAGGGGGCTGGATTTAAGGATTGTACTTGAACCGGCCTTTAGATTAAAAGGATTTTCCTGGCCAGATGGTCCAGAATATGTTGTAATGTGTTATAATTTGCACGGAAAAACGACTGAAGCTGGAGACAGAGCTAATAAAGACTTTTTGCTTGAGCTTGTTGATAAAATGGAACAAATGCCTGGAGAACCGAATTTTGCGCTTGCAACTGGTGGATATGATTTTTGCGAAGATGGAATTGTTTTGGGTGTTACAGCGAGGGAAGCTGAAGCTTTATTTTTGAAAACACCAGGTGATGAACCGATGCGAGATGAAAAGAGTGGGCAGCTATATTTTGGCTATATTGATGACGAAGATATGATACACTATGTTTGGTATTCGGATATTGATACGATTAAATACTGGATGGATGTGATAAAATCAACTGGGCATGATAATTTTACTATATTTAAGGTTGGAGGAACTTTATGAATTTAAAGGTGTGCGTTTCTGGCAAAAAGGTAGATATGGATTTTGCAAGACGTATTGCCGCAAAATTTCAAACTGAGGTCATTAGTGAGATTCCAGATGATAAATATGCCAAGTATTTCTTAATTGATAAAAGTGGTGTATCATTTATTTCTGGCAAACAGGAATTGAAAGGTGATTTTCTCAGGATGCTTCCGCGTGTAACTGGAGGTCATCTGGCTCATGAAATTTTATTTAAAGCTGCAAAACCACTTAAAGAAAAGGATAATTTAAGAGGTATTGATTGTACGGCTGGTCTTGGTGAGGATTCGTTTTTGCTTGCAGCCTATGGTTATGAAATGGAATTGTTTGAACATAATCCAATTACAGCAGTTTTGTTAAATGACGCTTTAATAAGAGCAAGGCAGGATGCTAGATTAAAGGATATTGCCAAACGTATGACTTTGACAGAAGGAGATAGTAAAGAGCTTCTAAAGAAGCTAACCTATAAGCCTGATTTGATTTATCTTGATCCGATGTTTCCTGAAAAGAAAAAATCTGCTGAAACAAAAAAGAAACTACAGGTTTTACATCAAATTGAAGAAGTTTGTTCAGATGAGGATGAGCTACTTGTGGCAGCAAAGCTTGCAAATCCTGATAAAATAGTTATTAAGCGTCCACCAGAGGGGGCGTATTTAGGAGGTCTTACGCCTTCATTTTCAGTTACGAGAAAAGCAGTTAGATTTGACTGTTTAGTATTATAGTTAAAAATTTTAAGGAGTTTGTTATTATGAAAATTGCAGTTGCTTATGACAATGAAAATGGAAATGTTTTTCAGCATTTTGGAAAATCAGAAAACTTCAAGATATATGAGGTTGAGGATTCAAAGGTTGTATATAGTGAGGTTATTGGTACAGATGGACTTAGTCATTGTACACTAGCGTCTATGCTGGCTGAAAAATCAGTTGATGTTTTGGTTTGTGGCGGAATTGGAAAAGGTGCTATTGATGCACTTAGCGAGCAGGGGCTTGAGGTTGTTTCTGGAGCTGAAGGAAATGCTGATGAAGCTGTTGAAAAGTTTTTAAAGGGTGAGCTTGAATCTGCAGGTATGACTTGCTCTGAGCATCATGATCATTCATGCGGCGGACATGGTTGTCATGGTGGTTGTGGCGGTCATGCTCAGCTTACTGGTGAAAACGTTGGTAAGACATGTAGGGTTCACTATAAAGGAACATTAAATGATGGTACACAGTTTGATTCATCTTATGATAGAGGTGAACCTCTTGAGTTTATCTGTGGCGCAGGCATGATGATTAAGGGATTTGATAAAGCGGTTGCTGATATGAAGGTTGGCGAGATTAAGGATATTCATCTTACTCCAGATGAGGCATATGGTTACCCAGACCCAGCCGCAATTTTTGTCGTTGAAATCGCTGAGCTTCCTGGTTCAGAGAATCTTGAGGCAGGACAGCAGGTATATCTCACAAATCAGATGGGACAGCCTTTCCCTGTAAAGGTAGTAGTTAAGGATGAGACTACTATTACTTTTGATGCAAATCATGAAATGGCAGGAAAAGAATTGAATTTTACAATTGAGCTTGTAGAGGTTGTATAGTAATTAACAAAATATTTTCTTAGAAATATATTTCTTTTGTAAAAGTTAATTATTGACGAGTATTATTACAAAAATATAAAATATTCAGTGCATATTGTTTTTTTAGAATAAAGGAGTTATTTTATGGGCGGATTCTTTGGTGTTGCATCTAATGAAGATTGTGTTTTTGATTTATTTTTTGGAATCGATTACCATTCACATCTTGGTACCAGACGAGGTGGTATGACAGTTTTGGGAGAGGATGGATTTCAACGTGCAATCCATAATATCGAAAATGCTCCATTTAGAACAAAATTCGATAAAGATGTTCTTGAAATGAAGGGCAAGGTAGGAATTGGTTGTATTTCTGATTATGAAGCACAGCCACTTATTGTGCGTTCTCATCATGGAACATATTCAATTACTACTGTTGGTAAAATCAACAATATGGATGAATTAGTACAGTTGTTATTTGATTCAGGTCATGTTCATTTTCAGGAGATGAGTACTGGTGAGATTAATGCAACAGAGCTTATTGCTGCACTTATCAATACTAAGGCAAATCTTATTGAAGGAATAAAATTCGTTCAGGATGTTGTTGAAGGCTCGATGTCGTTACTTCTTTTGAATCAGGCGGGAATCTATTGCGCGAGAGATAAGTTTGGACGAACCCCTGTTGTTATTGGTAAAAAAGCAGAGGGCTTTTGTGTTGCTTTTGAATCATTTGCATTCAAGAATTTAGGATATGCTCCATATAAGGAACTTGGCCCTGGTGAGATTGTTGTAATTACGGATAAAAACTGTGTTACACTTTCTAATCCTGGCACAGAGATGAAAATTTGTACTTTCTTGTGGGTATACTATGGCTATCCATGTAGCTCATATGAAGGTCTATCTGTTGAAAAAATGCGTTATAACAATGGTGCTGCAATGGCAAAGAGAGATACAGTAAAGCCTGATATTGTTGCTGGTGTTCCAGATTCTGGTACAGCGCATGCAGTAGGCTATGCAAATGCTTCAGGTGTGCCTTTCTCCAGACCATTTATTAAATATACTCCTACATGGCCACGTTCATTTATGCCAACTATGCAGGAAAAACGTAATTTGATAGCAAAGATGAAGATGATTGCTGTTGATGATTTGATTAAGGATAAGAGCATTCTTCTCATTGATGATTCAATTGTTAGAGGTACACAGCTTCGCGAAACAACTGAGTATTTATATGAGAGTGGTGCAAAGGAGGTACATATCAGACCAGCTTGCCCACCACTTCTTTTCGGTTGTAAGTATCTCAATTTTTCACGTTCTTCATCAGAGATGGATTTGATTGCAAGAAGAGTAATCGAGCGATTGGAGAATGGTGAAGTAACAGATGAAATTTTACAGGAATATGCAAATCCTGAGACAGAAAAGTATGCTGCCATGATTGAGGAAATTCGTAAAGAATTAAACTTCACTTCACTTGGCTTTGCTAGACTTGATGATATGTTAGATGCTTGTAATTTAGATAGATGTAAGCTTTGTACATATTGCTGGAATGGAAAAGAATAATGCTTTGTCCGAAGTATAGACTTGCAACAAAAGCTGATGCAAAAGAGGTCTATGAATTGATGCAGCATGTGAGCTCTAAGCTTGAGGATGCAGAGCAATTTGTATGTGATGATTATGAATTTGTTAAAAGACATATTAGTAGTGAAGGATTTATTGTTCTTGCATATGTTGATGACAAGCTTGTAGGAAGTCATATTGTACGTATGCCTGGCGATTCTGAGGACAATTTAGGACGCGATGTTGGCTTTGATGATGGACTGCTGCCGCAGGTTGTTCATATGGAATCTTCAGTGGTTTTAGAGGTGTTCAGAGGAAATAATTTGCAATATTACATGATTCTTTTTGCAATGCAAAATATTCCGAAGGAATTTAAATATATTTTTGCAACTGCATCACCTAATAATTTGGCAAGCTGCAAGAATTTAAATAAATGTCATATGGCTGTTGTTATGACGAAAGAAAAGTATGATGGTAAGCTTAGACATATCTTTTTTAGTGAGATTAATGTTGACTGAGTTATATTATGTTAATCTTGTGCTGAGTTTTGTTACTTGGATTATATATAAAAGAAGCAATGCACATATTTCTGTATGTTATTCTTTCATGAGTTATTAAGTGAAGGATTAATCATACAAAGTAGTATGTGTATTGCTTCTTTTGCAGTTGAGTGTTTTTGTATTCATGTAATAAAGCTTTTTTATTATTAATTAGTTTTTAGTTCTAACGAAATAGGAGTAAGATCATTAATCATTACTAAAATGCCGATATTTGAATCTTCTTCTTCAATAAATATTGTTTTTAAATGAAGCTTCTTTTGCACATCATTTGAATAGTAATCAACTAGCTGCTCCTTTGCTGTTGTTTTATCGTAAATTGAATCAACAATTACTTCAGTAAAATCATTATTTCGTGGGTCAGTAAGGAAAAATGAAGCAAAGGTTTCACCTTCAATATCTTCTCCAGTAAATCCTAAAATATCTAAAAGAGCTTTATTTGTCATCGTGATTTTTCCAGATGAACCGACCATCATAACTCCCATAGGCATATCATTTACTATTTTTTGGCGTAATTCTTTGTCAAATTTTCCTGGCTCTGCCCATTCTTTCTTTGTAAGATTCTTTACCCATTTATACTGTAGATAATGTTTTATTTCAGAATACATTTTTGTAAATTCATCCATATTTAATATTATATATACTACAACTACAGGTAATTTTAAGATAAATGCGGCAATAAAGCCTAGAGGAAGAATAATACACCACATGTTAATTATGTCGAGTTTCATCAAGAATTTGATATCACCGCCTGCAGAAAAGATTCCTGTGGCAAGTGTGTGGTTTATGCATTTTCCGATTATTTTTATTGCAGTAACAATGAGCATAAATTTTAGATAGTAGAGTGATTCTGCGGATAATGAAAACGGAAGATAAGGAATAAGTGGAATAACCAGTAAAACAAGTATAGATATAATTGGACTGATAAATAGTGTTCTTGTTAAAATATAGTCTCCGGTTTTCTTTGCATTGTCCAAATTTCCAACACCTAGTAATCCACCTAAAATTATGCCTGCACCTGTACCGTAGCCAAGAGCAAAGGAAGCAGCGATATTGAAGATAAGTAGTGCAACAGCATTTGCTGCAACAGCGCTACTGCTTATATGACCTATTATTGCCACTGTGAGAGATGTGGCAACCTGCCAAGAACCAAGCTGTATAATTGATGGTAAAGTATATCTGAGATATTTTGTTCGCATAGCTCTGTAATTTTTGAAAATTGCAGCAAATTTTAAATGAATCTGTTTGTTTTGTAGACTGTGTATAAATGTTAAAAGAAATTCTACGCTTTTACTGATAGTAGTTGCAATTGCAGCACCTAGAATTCCAAGCTTAGGAAAGCCCAATAAACCAAAAATGAGAATGGCATTTAAAATGATATTTAATACAACTGATGTGCCACCAAAAATAGTGCTTTTTAATACGTCACCAGTGTTTTTCATGATTATCATATACACTTGTGAAAATCCCATAAGGATAAAGATAATACTGATGTAACGTAAGTATTGTGCACCTAAAGAAATAAGTACAGGATCAGCGGTAAAGATTTGCATAATCTGATTAGGCAAAATAAGACAGCAGAGTGTAAATACTGAACCAATTGAAAGATAAAATTGAAGGGCTGTATAAAATACCCTTTCAACAGCGGCTTTATCATTCTTTCCATAGTATTGTGCTGCCAGAGCAGTTGTTCCAACACTTAAAGCCATAACGATAAAGTTGAAAATTTGCATAATCTGACCAGCAAGATTTGCTGCAGACAAGGATTCTTCATTTAAGAATCCGAGCATAATAACATCTGATGCACCAACTATTGCGACTAATAGATTTTGTAATGCAATTGGAATTACAATACGAATTAGTTCACTTTTGGTTTCCTTTTTATTAAATTCTGAATTTGCAGTTACGGCGTATGACATAACAAATACTCCTTTCTATTTGTTCTTATTTTCTGTATAGGTTGGTAATAATTTCGAAAATAATAATTTTTTTATGAATTAGCCCACAAATAGCAGTATGCCTGACATTTTGGGGCAAATGGTTCTGATTTTAATAGTTCCTTGAGTTCATTTTTTGAATACCATTTTGCTTCGATTTCTTCTAGTACAGAATCACTTCCTGTAATTGTGCCATCAGCAATTCCGATTACAGTAATATTGGTTTCGTTTGAAAAACCAATTGAGCTGTAGCAAAGTGGAAGAGTATCAGTGATTGTAACTAGTTCTAGACCTGTTTCTTCCTTTAATTCGCGCCTTGCACTGATATCATAGGTTTCTCCCGGATCAATTAATCCTGCTGGAAAATTGTATACAAATTTTCCAGTTGCCATTCGAAATTCTCGGTTAACAAGGAGTTTTGAATTATCCTTGTTATGCATAATAAGTACTACAGCATCAGGTTTATTGTTTTGTAAATCTATAAAATCCTTCATATCAGGATTTCGACTAATCATTTCGTAGGTCTTTTTTGTTCCGTCATTTGCTTCATATTCCAGATTATATCGATGGATAAATTTTCCAGCATCAATTTTGTCAAGTTTAATAAATTTCATATTCAAGCTCCTTATTTTTTGTGGATTATATATATATTATTATACATAAAAAAATGTCTAAATTTTTAACAAAACAAAAATAATATATGTATACCAAATTTTTGAGATAATAATAGAAAAGAATTGCTTGACATTATTTAGTATTCTGTGATATAAAATCATTTAGTTATGGTATGTTACTTATGATTTTATAAGGCATTAACTGTACAGAGTATTTAGGGGATATTTCTGCGGTTAGTGTCTTTTTCTGTATTTAGATAAAAGATTTTAATCACTTATATTCCTAGTAACAGTTTTTCAGTTAAAGGAGAAGAAAAGTGAAAGACAAAATTTTTGGTGTACTTCAGCGTGTCGGAAGATCATTCATGCTTCCAATCGCAATCCTTCCAGTTGCAGGTCTTCTGTTAGGAATCGGTGGTTCGTTTACAAACGAAACAATGTTACAGACTTATGGCTTGGCAGAAGCTATGGGTCCTGGTACAGTTGCTCATGCCATTTTCCAGGTTATGAACGATGCTGGTAATATCGTATTTGGTAACTTACCAATTATCTTTGCCATGGGTGTTGCTATTGGTATGGCAAAGAAGGAGAAAGAAGTAGCTGCTCTTGCTGCTGCAATTGCTTTCTTCATTATGCACGCTTCAATCGGAGCAATGCTTACACTCAAGGGTACTGATAGTCTCCTTGATGGTGCTACAACATCAGTTTGTGGTATTAACTCATTACAGATGGGTGTTTTCGGTGGTATTATTGTTGGTCTTGGTGTTGCTGCTTTACACAACAAGTTTTACAAGATCGAGCTTCCACAGGTATTATCATTCTTTGGTGGTACAAGATTCGTTCCAATTATTTCTGCATTAGTTTACACAGCTGTTGGTATTTTGATGTTCTTTATCTGGCCTCCAATCCAGAGCGGAATCAATGCAGTAGGTCAGGTTGTTCTTAACTCAGGTTATTTTGGAACATGGATTTACGGTTTGATGGAACGTCTTCTTATTCCATTTGGTCTTCACCATGTATTCTATCTTCCATTCTGGCAGACATCTGTTGGTGGAACATTAGAGGTTGGTGGACAGGTTATCGAAGGTGCTCAGAACATTTTCTTTGCACAGTTAGCTGATCCTAATACTACAAAGTTTGCTGTATCTGCTACAAGATTTATGTCAGGTAAGTTCCCACTTATGATCTTTGGTCTTCCAGGAGCTGCTCTTGCTATGTACAGAACTGCAAAGACAGAGAAGAGAAAAGAAGTTGGTGGTTTACTTTTATCTGCAGCACTTACTTCAATGCTTACAGGTATTACAGAGCCAATTGAGTTTACATTCTTATTCGTAGCTCCACTTCTTTATGGTATCCACTGCGTATTCGCAGGTGCTGCTTATATGCTTATGCATATGTGTGAAGTTGGTGTTGGTATGACTTTCTCAGGTGGTCTTATCGATATGACACTCTTTGGTGTACTTCAGGGTGTTTCTAGAACAAATTGGCCATGGATCGTTATTGTTGGTATTGGTTACTTTGTTGTTTACTATTTGTTATTTACATTCTTAATTAAGAAGTTAGATTTAAAAACACCAGGTCGTGGTGATGATGATGAAGAAATTAAGCTTTATCGTAGATCTGATTACAATGAGAAGAAGGCTGGCGAGGCTGCTGCTGATCAGCTTTCACAGGATATCTGTAATGGTCTTGGTGGAAAGAAGAACATCTCTGATGTTGACTGCTGCGCAACAAGACTTCGTTGTACAGTATTCAAGGCTGAGCTTGTAAGTGATGCTATTCTTAAGGCTACAGGTGCTTCTGGTGTTGTTCACAAGGGTAACGGTGTTCAGATTATTTACGGACCACGTGTTACTGTTATTAAGTCAAATCTTGAAGATTACTTAGAGACAGCTCCAAATGTTGAGTATATTGCTGATGCAGTTGCTACAGAAGAGGCTGAGGAGCAGACAGAAATCAATGAGAATGCAAAGGTTGTTAAGACAATCACAATCTCAAGCCCAATTACAGGTCAGGCTGCTATGCTTAATGAGACACCTGATGAGGTATTTGCTAACAAGATGTTAGGTGATGGTGCTGCTGTAACTCCAGTTGATGCTACAGTTATTGCTCCAGAAGATGGTGAAGTTTCATTCGTATTTGATACAAAGCACGCTATTGGTTTTACTACAGATTCAGGAGTATCTCTTTTGATTCATGTAGGTATTGATACAGTTAAGCTTGATGGTAACGGTTTTGAGGTTCTCGTTGAGAATGGTCAGAAGGTTAAGAAGGGTGAGCCAATGATGAAGTTAGATCTTGACTTCCTTAAGAACAATGCACCATCAGTTATGTCTCCAGTTATCTGCTCAGAGATGGAAGACAATCAGAAGGTTAGAGTTTTAAAGACTGGCGATATCAAAGCTGGCGAGGAATTATTTGCAGTTGATTTCTACGAATAATTAACAAAATTATTAAATGTTTAGGGGTTAGACATGTATCGAGTTGAGAAAGTTTTAAACCATAATGCGGTTATAGCAGTAAATGGTGATGACTTAATTGAATATCTCGTGTTAGGCAAGGGCATTGGTTTTGGAAAGAAAGTCAATGAACGTGTTGAACTTAATGGTGAAGAAACTTTATATTCGTTGAAGGATTCGACAGACAGAGGTAATCCACAAAAACTCGTGAAGTCTATATCCCCTATTTGCTTGGAAATAGCAGATCAGGTTTTAAATAAAGCTGAAGAGGTTTTTGGAAAAATTGATCGTAAGATGTTATTTCCGTTAGCTGATCATATTGAGTTTGCTGTTAAACGTATACAAAAGAATGAACAGATTGTTAATCCATTAACTGATGATATTAGAATACTTTTTCATGCTGAATATAAATGTGCTGAATGTATTGAAGATATTTTAAAGGAACAGTTAGGTATTGATATTGATGAGCATGAAATTGGGTATATAGCTCTTCATATTCATTCTGCACTAGAGTCTGAAAACATAAGTCAGTCTCTTCAAATGGCACAGGCTGTTAGAACTTGTGTATCAATGGTTGAGAAAGAAATTGGCATTGATATTGATATGTTTTCATTAGCATATAACAGATTGATGAATCATATTCGTTATATGGTATTACGTGCACAAACGGATGAACCAGTAAAGGTTAATATTAATGACTATATGAAACTTGAGTTTCCAAAGTCTTTTGAGGTTGCGGAAAGAGTTTGTAATCAATTAAGTCAGGATCTTCATTTTACATTAGGTGAAGAAGAAATTGGTTACTTAGCAATGCATGTTGAGAGAGTAACCGCAAGTCAATAATATGTTGGTAACAATATTTCTTGTTTACTTTTTGTCATATTAGATGAAGTGAATGAGTGATTGTAAATATTTAATGTGAGGTAACAAAATGAAAGAATTTAAGTATGTTATTACAGACGAAATTGGTATTCACGCTAGACCAGCAGGAATGCTTGTTAAAGAAGCTAAAGAGTTTTCTTCAAAGATTACATTAGAGGCTAATGGAAAGTCTGCTGAGGCTACAAAGCTTATGGCTGTTATGAGTCTTGGTGTAAAGACTGGCGCTGAAGTTGTAATTAAGGCTGAGGGCGATGATGAAGATGCTGCAATCGCTAAGATGGAAGAGTTCATGAAGGCTAATCTATAATTTAGTGTAATAATGATATATAGGCTGGGACGCAATTATTGTGTTCACAGCCTTATTTTGCCTAATTCAAACTGTCAATGAATTGATATTAAAACAGTAAGGAGAGCTTGAAATATGGAACAATTCACAGGTAAATCAATATTTAAAGGAATCGCAATTGGTAAGGTTTTATTCTATTCAAAGAATCAACAAATGGTAAAACGCGAGAAGGTTGATGATGTTGAGGCTGAGGTTGCTCGTTATGAAGCTGCTAAGGCAACTGCTATTGAGCAGTTAGGAGTTTTACATGAAAAAGCAGTGAATGAAGTAGGCGAAGATAATGCTATGATTTTCGAAGTTCATTCTATGATGTTAGAAGATGAAGATTATAATGATTCAATCTACAACATTATTAGAAATGAAGAGGTTAATGCTGAATTTGCAGTTGCTACAACAAAGGATAACTTTTCGGTAATGTTTTCTGAGATGGATGATGATTATTTTAAGGCTAGAGCGGCTGATATCATCGATATTTCAGAGCGTGTAATTACAGTATTACAGGGTGGCACAGGTTCTGGCGATATAGGGGATGAGCCAGTAATCGTAGTTGCAGAGGATTTAGCTCCTAGTGAGACTGTACAGATGGATAAGAGCAAGCTTCTTGCATTTGTTACAAGACTTGGTTCTTCAAATTCACATACAGCTATTCTTGCTAGAACAATGAATATTCCAGCGCTTATCGGGGTAGAGATTGATGAAGCTTGGAATGGCAAGATGGCTATTGTTGATGGAAAGAATGGTTTGTTTTTCGTTGATCCTGATGCAGAAACACTTGAAAAGTATGTAGCAGAGAAGAAAAAGGACGAGGAAGCAGCACAGCTTCTTCAGCAGTTAAAGGGTATGCCAGATGATACAAAGGATGGTAAGCATATCAAGTTATATGCAAACATCGGAAGTGTTGCGGATGTGGCAAATGTTCTTGAAAATGATGCTGCTGGTATCGGTCTTTTTAGATCAGAGTTCTTATATCTTGAAAAGAGTACATATCCAACAGAAGAGGAGCAGTTCCAGGTTTACAAGACTGTTGCTCAGAATATGGCTGGTAAAAAAGTTGTTATTCGTACATTGGATATTGGTGCTGATAAACAGGTTGATTACTTCAATATGGAGCATGAAGAGAATCCAGCAATGGGTTACAGAGCAATTCGTATTTGCTTAGATCGTGTTGAGATTTTTAAGACACAGTTACGTGCTTTATATAGAGCATCAGCTTTTGGTCAGATTTCTATTATGTTCCCAATGATTATTTCTGTTCAGGAAGTAAAGGATATCAAGAAAATCTGCGAAGAAGTTAAGAAGGAACTCGATGAAGCGGGTATTAAGTATGGTGACGTTGAGTTAGGTGTTATGATTGAAACTCCAGCGGCTGTAATGATTAGTGATATGCTTGCAGAAGAAGTTGATTTCTTCAGTATTGGTACAAACGATCTTACACAGTATACACTTGCTATTGACCGTCAGAATCCAAAGCTTGATCATATTTATGATTCACATCATCCAGCTGTGCTTCGTATGATCCAGATGGTTATTGACAATGGTCATAAGGGTGGCGCATGGGTAGGTATCTGTGGCGAGCTTGGTGCAGATACAACTCTTACAGAGCAATTTGTAAAGATGGGAATTGATGAATTATCAGTTTCACCTACATTTGTTCTCCCAGTACGTAAAATTATTCGCGAAACATCTTTTAAATAAAATAGTTTTGCAATTATAAAAAAGAGCAGTTTTTTCGTTTGATTATATTAAAAATCAATTCGAGGAAGCTGTTCTTTTTTATGATTTAGTACATATAAATTGTTGAATAAATGATGAACTTTTTTGATAGAACATACTTTTTAAATAAAAGAATAGTAAAATACTCATAGTTGTATATCGCGCTTAAAAAAGGGGGGAAAGACGTGAGAAAGCTATGTGGATGTATTTTAGTGGTATTAGTTTTCAGCTTTATTTTTCCAGCGTGTACAAAAGAGACTTTTGAGAAGGAAAAGTGTATGGAAAATATGGATAGCACAAAAGATAAAAGATTTGAACAAAATCAGGACGCTGATAAAAATACTATTCGTATAATTTCGACATCTGATATTCATGGAAAAATGCTTGCGTATGACTATGCATTGGATGTTGCGGATACATCTGGAAGTCTTGCACAGGTAAGCTCTGCGATAAAGGAGTATCGAAATGATAACACTATTTTAGTAGATGTTGGTGATACTATTCAGGATAATTTTGCAGATTTATTTCAAAATGAAGAGATTCATCCAATGGTTTTGGGGATGAATGCTATTGGTTATGATATTTGTACGACAGGAAATCATGAATACAATTTTGGGGTGGATACAGTCAAAAGGTATATAAATGCTGTTGAGGCAAAGGTGCTGCTTGGAAATGTGTGGGATGAAAATGGTAAAGCACTTGCTGATGCGTATACGATTTATGAAAAAAATGGATGCCGAATTGCATTTATTGGGATGGTTACTCAAAATATTGCAAAATGGGATAAGGCTAATCTTGATGGATATCAGATAAAAAATCCTGCTGATGAGACAAACAAGATAATTGATGAGATAGAAAATGATGTAAAAAATAAAAAAATTGAGCCTGTGGATTTGTATGTTGGTGTATTTCATATGATGCGAAATGATGAATATGATGTTGAAAACTCAGGCTTTGAATCCATGGCAAAGGTTTGCCCTAGATTAAATGTTATTTTGGGTTCACATGGTCATGTTTTAGAAAATGGGATTTGTGATAATGACATTTATGTTACGGAAAATTTGGCAAATGGGAAGTCAATCCAAGTAATAGATATTACTTTTGATGATTTATCAAAGGTAAAGCCAGCTAAAATTATAGATATTTCTTCAAAGGCTGTTGAAACAGCATCTTATCCAGAGGATGAGAAAATAAAGAAGCTTCTTTTGCCATATGATAAGCAGGCAAAGGAATATGCAAGCACAAAAGTTGGAACTTTAGTTGGTTCAGCTTTGGCTCCTGAAGAAGAGATAAAGGGAATTAATCCAATGTTTGTAGAGGATACAGCTTTGCAGTCTTTGATACAGGAGGCAATGTGTTATTATGCCAAAGCTGATGTTGCAATAAGTGCTCCATGTACAGGTTCAGAAAATATGCTCCCAGGAGATTTAACAATAGCAAATATTTGTAGAATATATAAGTTTTCAAATATGTTGGATTCAGTGAAAATGTCAGGGGGCCAGTTAAAGACCTATTTGGAGTGGACTGCTTCTTTTTATCAACAGTATGAAAACGGAGATTTGACAATTGCTTTTGAAGATAAACCAGTTTATTTGTTTGATACAGCAACAGGCGTAAATTTTGATATAGATATCAGTGAGCCTGTTGGTTCGAGAATAAAGAATCTGTCATATCCTGATAAAACGCCAATAGGAGAAGATGATACCTTTGTTGTTGCGGTTTGTAATTATAGATATAACACCTCGATTTCTGTGCCAGGAGTGATTTTTGAAAAGGATAATATGCCAGAATTGATTGATAGTGAGATTCGAGGAGATCTTGGAGATATTAGATTTTTATTAATTGATTACATAAAGAATGTAAAAGGTGGTATTATTAATTCTGAGTGTAATGTCAACTGGCGGATTATTGGAAATGATTGGGATGAAAATCAGCACAAAAAGGCGGTTGAGCTGATTAATAATGGAACTATCCCATTGGTAGAGGGACAAAAGGGTAATCCTTCAGTGAAAAAGGTTACGGTTGAAGATATTGCAAAGTATTAGTAAGTATTTTTGATGTAGTAATTATATGCGAGAATATATGTTAGAAATGTGGTAAGAAAATGAGTAATAGTAGAAATGGTTATGAAATTATGGATGATTCGTCATGGGAAAGTTTTTTTGAAATGGCGGATGAATTTATTGAGCCTGTTGATGAGGTGATATTCGAATCTGTAGATTTTTTTGAAGATAATAGTAAAAAGGCGGTTAATTATCATACACCAGAAGAAGCCTTAAAGGTGTTATTTGGATATGATGGTTTTAGGCCAGGTCAAAAGCAGATTATTGATAGCATTCTTGCAGGCAGAGATGCGTTTGCCGTTATGCCGACAGGTGCAGGAAAATCTGTTTGCTATCAAATTCCAGCGATGCTTTTGCCGGGAATTACGCTGGTTATTTCACCTTTGATTTCTCTTATGCAAGATCAGGTAAAGGCGTTGAATGAGGCTGGAGTTTCTGCAGCATACTTGAATAGTTCATTATCAGAAAGAACATTTTCTGAGACTGTTCAAAAGGCAAAGCAGGGGGCCTACAAAATTATTTATGTTGCGCCAGAGCGTTTGATTACAGATGGATTTCTGAATCTTGCAAAGTCTGTTCGAATTTCGATGATTACAGTCGATGAAGCACATTGTATTTCTCAGTGGGGGCAGGATTTTCGCCCAAGCTATATGAAAATAGTTGAGTTTGTAAAGCTTCTCGACATTCGTCCAATTATTAGTGCTTTTACAGCAACAGCGACAGAAACAGTTCGTGATGATATTGTATGTATTTTAGGATTAAAAAATCCATTTACTTTAGTGACAGGCTTTGATAGAGAAAATCTGTTTTTTCAGGTTGAAAAGCCTAGGGATAAAGAGCAATTTATTTTAGATTATATTTCTGAAAATTCAGAGGATAGCGGAATTATATACTGTGCAACCAGAAAAAATGTTGATGCAATATATGAGCTGTTGAAGGAAAAGGGCGTATCGGTAGCAAAATATCATGCTGGCATGAGTGTATCAGACAGAAAGAAGATGCAGGATGATTTTGTATATGATTATACAAGTATTGTTGTTGCAACGAATGCTTTTGGTATGGGAATTGATAAATCAAATGTAAGATTTGTAATTCATTATAATATGCCACAAAGTATGGAAAATTATTATCAGGAAGCTGGTCGTGCGGGGCGAGATGGATTGGATTCAAAGTGTATTCTTTTGTTTTCACCACAGGATATAGTTATCAATCGCTTTTTGCTAGAGCGTAAAGAAATGTCTGATTTAGATGCTGCTGATATTGAGATTGTAAAAGAACGAGATATTGAAAGACTTCAGGTTATGGAAAGATATTGCTATACCACTGATTGCCTGAGAAATTATATTTTAAAGTACTTTGGAGAAAATCCACAAAAGCCATGTGAGGATTGTGGTAATTGCTTGAAGGAGTTTGAAACACTTGATATGACAGATGCTGCGAAGCATGTTATTAATTGTGTTTATGAAGCTAGAGGCAGGTATGGCAAAAATATTATCATGGATACGCTTTTAGGTTCAAAGACAGCTCGTCTGGTAGAGGTCGGCGCGATGGAGTATAAATCCTACGGTGTTTTGTCGGATTTAAATAAAAATTTGCTTAGACGTTTACTTGAACAGCTTTTGCTGGATAAATATCTGGTTGTAGGACATTATCAGGAATTGAAGCTTGGTGATATCAGTCCATTAAAAAAAGCTGATGCGAAGGTTTTGCTTAAGATATCTGATGATGATAAACGTAGTGCTAAAAAAGCAAAGCCGAAGAAAACTGTCAAAGGAATGGAGGCACTTACAAGGGCTGGCTATAAGCTTTTTGATGATTTACGAGAGCTTAGACTTGCAATTGCACGAGAAGAAAATATGCCACCATACATTATTTTTAATGATAGAACTTTAATTGATATGTCAGTAAAGGTACCAATGACGCGTGAGGAAATGTTGAATGTGTCAGGTGTGGGCGAAAACAAATTTGAAAAATATGGCGAGAGGTTTCTTTCTATAATAGAAAAACAGGTTGAAGAATACCCAGAGTTGCTTGAAAACAAGGCTAAGCTCGACGAATTGAAAAGTCTTGAAGTTGAAGAGCCTGTTGAATCAACTGTGAAAATTAAGCGTAAGAAGAAAACTGTTAAACAAGAATTTTTCCTTTTGGCAGAGGAGGCAGAGAATTTCAATTACACTGAATTTATGCTTGATACAGAGGTTCGTGATGAATTGAATCGAATTTGTGAAAGAGATGATGTTAAGAAGATACCAGCAACCAGGCTTAATGAGTTTTTGCTTGAGAAAGGGTACATTGAACCTGATTATACAATAAGCAGATTTTCTAAAGCTCCGACCAAGAAGGGAGAAGAGCTTGGGATTAAACCGCTTCAAAAGATTAGTGAAAAGGGAAATCCTTATATGGTTTTGATGTATCCGCCATGTGTTCAGCGCATACTTGTTGAGCACTATATAAAGGCTGATAATGATGGTAGTCTTTTGACTGAAAATGATATGTAAAGAGGGTTTCTTATGAAGAAAATGCTGGCAAATATTATTACATGTTGTCGTATGATTTTGACGGTCCTTTTGATTTTTTTCCCATTTCTATCTGTAGGTTTTATTGTTTGTTATTTACTGGCTGGTGCTACAGATGTGGCTGATGGTATTGTGGCGCGAAGACTTGGAATTACAAGTAAATTTGGAGAAAAGTTTGACACCATAGCGGACATATTTTTTGTGGCTGTTGTATTATTTAGGTTCATTCCTCAAATTGAAATTGGTTTAGGCATAGTAGTTTGGATAGGATTGATTGCTGTGATAAAGGTTTTAAATATTATTATGGGCTTTGTAAGGCAAAAGCAATTCGTTGCTGTTCATTCTACTGCAAATAGAATTACGGGAGTGTTGCTTTATGTTTTGCCACTTACGACAGCTTTTGTGGATATTAATTACTCATCCTGCGTAGTTTGTTTAGCAGCAACTTTTGCAGCATTACAAGAAGGCTATATTGTTTTGAAGGGCACGTCATAGTAATACATTGCGTAGGTAAAATTACAGCAAATCTCGCTTGGGGAGAGTGAAAAAGAAAAATAGAATTGAACATAGATTATTAGTATCAAATCAACTATAATTGTTATGTTCAAAACAGCATAGTTATGAGGCTGGAGTGAAGGGGAAAGTATATGGTTAATTATGGAATATATTTATTGACGATTGTTGCATTGGTTTTACTTGTATCAATTGTTCGTCATAGTGCGTACATGGAAAGGAAACGCAATTTTCAATATGATATTACAGCGTTGTGCGTAGTTGTAGCGTTGGCGTCAGTAGTGGGTAGAGATTACGCAGGTACTCATCATATTTACTGGCTAGCTGTTGTTTCATCATTTTTGATTGATACTGCTTCGGTGGTATATTTTCTTTTCTTTATCGGCTCACTGCGTTCATGGAAAAGTGCGGTAATGATAGCATTTGAGATTGTTGGTGGTGTGATTGTGTTGATGGCAATTGCTTCTCCTGTGACAGGATGGTTGTATAAGATATCTGCTGATGGAGCCTTTGAAAAAGGGGATTATCAATCAATTGCAGCGTTATATTTGATTCTGGGATTTATTGCGCTTATCGTCATCAATTTCAAAAAATATAGAAATTGCGAATTAGAAGATATTGTCCGAATGATTTTCTTGTTTTCGTTAGAAGCAATTGCTATTGTTTTGCAGATCTTAGAGGCTGAAATGTTCCAGGATGGATTTATTGGATCTGCACTTCTTATCATTCTTTACTATGATTTTGTAATAGAAATTGAGAGTAAGTATGATAACCTGACGGGCGTTGGCTCAAGTACATATTTTGATTCATATGTTGACAGAATTAATAAAAAAGATGAATATCAGTTACTTATGTTTGATGTAAATGGTTTGAAGCAGACGAATGATACTATGGGACATGGTGTTGGAGATGAGCTTATCACTACAGTTGGACAGGCTATAAAATCTGTTGTTCTTTCAAGCGGAAAAGTATTCTGTGTTGGTGGTGATGAGTTTATGGTAGTGTTGCTTAAAGCTGATGAAAATTATGGAAAAGAGCTGCTTGAAAAAATTGAGGAATTGTTCAAACAAAAATCGCTAGAGCTTGGTATGGAAATTTCTGCCGCAGCAGGTATGGCAATTCGTCATCCTAATGAGGATGTTCGCGAAGTAAAGAAGCGCGCGGATGATGCAATGTATAAATGTAAAAAATTATATTATCAACAGCATGATAGAAGAAATAATTAAAGTGATTAATACTTAAATTTTTTAAAGAATCTCTGTATGAATCAGAGGTTCTTTATTTTTATCTGAAGATTATTGTAAGGAAGTGTGTTACTATGTGACTTTATAATAATAAAGTGTTAAATAGTATGTTTTAGTGTGTAGAAAAAATTTTTTTGAGGAATGATATTATAAATTGCAACATATTTGTCGTGATATTGTGGCTACAATTTGGTGCGTTTGGCATTTTCCGATATGGCTACAGCCAACATCTAATCATTATGGTGATAGCATGATTGGGTTTGCAATAAATATATTTCGGTATTATTTTTCTGCTGCTTTGATAATCTGGTATAGAGAAGATATTATTAAAATAATGTAACAATAATAAATTAAGTTTGGAGGAGTTTGCTATGAAAAATGTAATTAAGGTGGTATTATATTTAGCTTTACTTATTGGTGGTGCAATTCTTTTGGGGTCAATTGGACTAAAAATGGATATTAGCGCTTTTGAAGTAAGAACTGAAGGAGTAGTAGGGCATCCAGTACCAGTGTGTACGATTTTGTTTCCAATGATGTGGGTAGGTGGAGTACTTTTTGTTACCGCGATCGTTGCCATTATTAGAGCGATTATTAGAAAATTAAGAAATAATATGAGAAAAGAAAGCATTTAGCAACTATTGCATATGAAGTCACGAGTTAGGAATATAATCTATTGTTTTGGAGAATTTGAAAAGAGAAAGATTCTATTTTGGGGGATAAGGAGGAAAGAATGACTATAGAAAATCAGTTTAATTTGATTGCAAATGAGTATGATATAAATCGCAGAAGATTTATTCCTTGCTTTGATGATTATTATATTACTTCAACAAAAATGATTTTATCAAGTATAGAAAAACCAACTAGTGTGCTTGATTTGGGAGCTGGAACAGGATTGTTGTCATATTATTGGTATAGAGAATGTAATGAAGCAAATTATGTACTTGTTGATATAGCTGACGATATGCTTAATGTTTCACGAAAGAGATTTGAAGGTATACAGAATGTTAGTCATATGGTATTGGATTATACAAAACAATTTCCAGAAGGTAACTATGATACTGTAATTTCAGCGTTATCAATTCATCATTTAAGTGATGAACAGAAGATTGAGTTATTTAAAAGAATATATGACAGATTACCAGCAGGAGGATTGTTTGTAAATTACGATCAGTTTTGTGGAAATACTTCTGAAATAAGTAAGAAGATAGACACGTATTGGGAAAAGCAGTTATATAGTAGTGGATTAGATGATAGGGACATTGAGCTTTGGAAAGAAAGAAGAGAGCTGGATAAAGAGTGTTCGCTTGAAACAGAATTGGAAATGCTTAAGAATTGTCAATTTAAGAATGTTCAATGTGTATATTCATATCACAAGTTTTCAGTAATTTTTGCACAAAAATCGTATACATGAATATCAGTATAGAAGTAGAGTGTTGAATTGAGGAAGAGAAGATGGTTATAGGGATAGCGCTTGTTGTAACAGTTATTTCTATTATAGGCTGTATTAAAGTAAAGAAGCCTGTTGCTAGAGGCATTTTAGGAATGCTGGCATTTATCAATCTTATGATTGTTATTTTAGCTGGGAGCTTTACATATACAACAAGATATAAAATACATGGAGTTGCTTCATTTGTGGCGGAAGATGGAAGGCATGAATTATTATTCCAGCAGGTAGGTGATCCAGATTGGCCGTTTGGATATACGCATGCAAGGCTGGTTCTTAAAGATGATTCAGGAACAATTGCAAAATATTCTTTTGATGTGGCGAACGATGGCGGCAATGTTCAGCCCGATTCCTGTCTGGTTTGCTGGAAGGCGGACTGCGTAGAAGCGGTAATCAGTGGGGAGGAGCAGAGCGACACTCGATATATTTTATTTTTTGATGGAAAAACAGATTCTGTGCAGCTTGATACTATGACTGGAGAATGGAAATGAATTTTATTGATGAAGCATAACACTCTTGCGGGGATGAGAGAGGGCTGTGAGAAGGCTGTGAGAAGCTAAAACTGCAGGGGTGAGAATGGAACTTGAAGACAAGGAAAAAGGGGATGTGATAGAGGGAGGACCATGTAGAGATACATGGCCCTCTTTCAATGTGGATAAACTTGTTTGAGTAATATGTTATAAACAAGTTTGAAAGCTGAAAAACTAAAATAAAAGTGCCGAAAATACAAAACGCAACATATCGAGTAAACGCGATGATAAAATGCAAAATATCAAATAGCAAACGCAAATTGTCAAACCTGATTGATATTTTGCGTTTGTATATTGCGAAGGTGAAATTAAATGTGCGTTTACAAAATTAAAAAGAGTGATAAAATATAAACAGAAGAAAGGAGATGGAACTATGTTTGGAAAGAATTTGAAATACTATAGATTGAAAAATAACATGTCTATGAAAGAGCTTGCAGATTTGGTCCAGATTTCTCCTATGGCTATAAGTTACTATGAGAAAGAAGAACGTAAGCCTGATATGAAAACCATAAAGGCTCTTGCACAAGCTTTACACGTAAGAGTAACTGATTTCTTGGCAAATAGAGATGCTAGTCTAGAATTTTGTCATGGTGAATTTAGAAAAAATAGTAAACTCTCTGCTAAACAGCAAGAGTATGTCAAAGAAGAAGTTGAAGAATACTTTGGAAGATTTTATCAGACTGTAAATATTCTCGGCGGGGAAGTGCTTCCGGAATGTCCTGAACTTCACTCATTAGAATTGTCTGATTCAGCAGATGATAATGCTAATAAGATGCGAGATAAGCTTGAACTTTCTAAAAACGGACCAATTGGTCGTTTAATAGAAATTCTTGAGAATAAGGGATTTTTAATATACCTTTGCGACATAGAGAACGATGATTTTTCTGGAATGAATGGAACCGTAAATGGTCGACCATATATCATTATTAACAAGAACATGAATCCACAGAGAATTCGTTCTACCATAGCACATGAATTAGCGCACCTGTTGTTTAACTGGCCTAATGACATGACTGATAAAGAAGTTGAAAATATGGCAAATGCAATAAGTGGAGCTTTTTTATTCCCTGTGATTGATATGAAGAGAGAACTTGGGGTTAAAAGAAGTGCAATTACTAATGATATGGTAGGTGTATGTAGGGAGTATGGTATTTCTATGTACATGTTAGTAATGCGTGCAAATAAGAACGGTATTGTTAATGATAATGTGGCTCGTAATTTCTACATTAATGCAAATAAACACGGTTGGAGAAAAAATGAGCCAGAGAGAGCAGAGAAAGAGGAAGCGAGATTGTTTTCTCAGTTGGTGTACCGTGCTGTAACTGAAAGTGATATCTCGATTCAAAAAGGAGCAGAATTACTTCATGATTCATATGAAAAGGTGATGCGTGAATGTTCTGCTATGGAGGTATAGTGGATGGAGTATATTAGCAGTGACACAAATGTCTGGCTTGATTTTGTAACAATCAATAGACTAGAGATTCCATTTAAACTGCCATATACCTATATCATGAATGATGA
>JAZLJM010000093.1:0-6938 GCA_045617805.1 Pseudobutyrivibrio sp. | reverse complement strand
GTCCTTTATGTCTGCCGTCTCTTTGGGGTACGTACCCCACAAGAAATAAAAAAATCCATGCAAATACATCTGTAAATGCATGGATAAGTGAGTCTGCTATATCTTATAAAATTGCTGTAGGCCTTGATTTTACTGCATTCTTTGAAACATTAACCAAAGATTTAACCGTACCCCACGGAATTTCAATCGTACCCCATTTCGTACCCCATTCTTTCATCAAAACATGATATTTTGCGATATTTTACGGTACTTTTTCCTTTTACCAAAATTTGATACAAATCCTCGGGATGCCTGTAAATACGCTACTTCGCGCCAATCGAATCCACATCATACGGCGTGGCCTGATATACGTAATAATTCAGCCAGTTAGTATACAAGGTATTTGCATGAGCTCGCCACTGAAGCAAAGGTTTTTTAGTAGCATCATCTTCTGGAT
The DNA here is from genome assembly GCA_045617805.1 of Pseudobutyrivibrio sp. Lineage (GTDB taxonomy): Bacteria > Bacillota > Clostridia > Lachnospirales > Lachnospiraceae > Pseudobutyrivibrio. The sequence continues at coordinate 6,502 of JAZLJM010000093.1, read as the reverse complement.
AATAGTTTTTAGGAACCTCAATAGGTAATCCTTTTGATTTATCTCTTTTATATTCTGTATCTAAGGTATATCTGTCATACTCTGGATGTCCCATTACAAAAATTCGGCTTCCATCCAAAGACATACATAAGAATACTCCTGCTTCATCAGACTTAGCTAGTATCTTTAAATCCTCACAGCCTTCAATCAACTCTGTCTTCACGCCTGTATGACGAGAATGTGGTGCCATAAAACGATCATCAAAGCCTCTAACAAGCGGCTCCTTACGATTCATAACATTGTGCCAGAAAATCCCAAACATCTTGCCATCAAGATCATACTTATCGATTCCATAGTAATGATACAATCCAGCCTGTGCACCCCAGCACAAATGCAAAGTACTTGTAACATGCGTATCAGCCCAATCAAGTATTTCCTTAAACTCCTCCCAATAGTCTACCTCTTCAAAAGGCATCTGCTCAACAGGAGCACCAGTAACAATAAGACCATCATATTTATTTGCTTTTATCTCATCAAAGGTTTGATAAAAAGTATCAAGATGCGACTTGCTTGTATTCTTCGATTCATGCGAAGATACAGTAACAAAAGTAATATCAACCTGTAAAGGAGTATTAGATAATGAACGAAGTAACTGTAACTCAGTATCCTGTTTTAATGGCATGAGATTTAAAATCACAATTCCTATTGGTCTTATATCCTGATGGATGGATCTATTTTCATCCATAACAAAAATATTTTCCTGTTCTAATATCGCTTTTGCAGGTAAATCATTTTGAGTTCTAATTGGCATAAAAAATCATCTCCAAACTTTTATTTTATCATCATAAGCAGCTCACTCTCATTAATAACCGTAATACCAAGAGCGTTTGCCTTATCAAGCTTACTTCCAGCCGCCTCACCAGCAACCAAATAGCTTGTTTTTTTTGAAACTGAGCCAGATACCTTTCCACCATTTGCTTCAATCAAATCTGACATCTCTTTTCTACCCATAGTAGGCAATGTTCCAGTAATAACAAATGTCAAGCCTGAAAGCTTATCTGTTGCGGCTTCATTTTCCTGTAGCATCATATTTACACCTGAAGCCTTTAATCTATTGATTATTCTAACATTTTCCTCATCCTTTAGATAAGTAAAAATTGATTTTGCAGAAATTTCTCCAATATCATCAACAAGCATCAAATCTTCTTCTGATGCCGCCATAATAGCATCAATATTCTTAAAATATTTTAACAAAGCTTTTGCCGCCGCTTTTCCAACATTTGGAATTCCAAAGCCAGTAAGTACACGATAAGCATCATTTTGTTTTGAAGCTTCAATCGCCGCTAAAAGCTTATCAGTATTTTTTTCTTTTCCTATAATACCTAGCTCAACAAGCTCATCTCTCTTTTCATACAAAGAAAAAATATCTGCTATATCTGCTATAAAGCCCCTTCTAACCAAATCAACAATATATACTTCACCAAAGCCTTTGATGTCCATCGCTTCTCTAGAAACAAAATTCATAATATGTCTCTCAAGCTGAGCTGGACAAGAAGGATTGTTGCACTTCATGTCTGCTGTATCTGCATCACGGCTGACTATTGAGCCACACGCAGGACAGGTGCTTGGAATTTTATAGGTTACAACTCCTGTCGGACGTAAGCTCTTTACAACCTCTTTGACCTTCGGAATAATTTCACCTGATTTGTAAACAACGATAGTATCACCTATTCCAACACCTAAATCATCAATAAAATCCTGATTATGCAAAGTCGCACGAGATACTGAAGTACCGCACAGTCTAATTGGCTCAAAAACAGCCGTTGGTGTAATGCGACCAGTTCTGCCAACAGAAAGCTCTATATCAATAAGCTTTGTCTGTTTTTCCTCTGGTGGATACTTATATGCAACTGCCCAATGCGGAACCTTTGAGGTTGCACCAACCTGCTGTCTTTGTTCAAAGGAATTTAGCTTTATTACAGCACCATCAATATCGTATTCGAGATTTCCACGATTTTCACCGATAAACTCAATTGCATCCCACACCTCTTCAAAGGTATGACAAATTCTATAATCATCAATGACATGTATACCCTGCGATTTCATATACTCATAGCTCTTGGTATGTGTATCAAACTCCATACCATCAACCTGCTGTAAATTGAAAATAAACATTGAAAGTCCACGTTCTTTTACAATCGCACTATCAAGCTGACGTAAGGTTCCTGCCGCACAGTTTCTCGGATTTGCAAAAGTCTTTTTTCCTAGCAGCTCCTGATTCTCGTTTGTTCTATCAAAATCTGCATTTTTCATATATACTTCGCCACGAATTTCAAGATACTCTGGAGCAGATTTAAGCTTCTTTACAACATCATCAATCACAAGAGCATTAGCAGTGACATCTTCGCCATACATGATACCATCACCACGCGTCTCCGCCATCACAAGCTGACCTTTTTCATAACGAAGTGTCATTGATAAGCCATCGATTTTATACTCAACCACAAATTCAGGATTATCAAATTTTTGTCTCATTTCATCGACAAATGCTTTAACCTCTTCCTTTGAAAAAACATCCATCAATGAAAGCATTGGTACATTATGCTTTACAAGTACGCCTGCTTCTCTTTTAGCTGTTCCACCAACATGCTGTGTTGGAGAATCTGATGATATCAAATCAGGATTTGCTCTTTCTATTTCTTTCAAACGCTTCATCAGCATATCGTATTCATAATCCGAAATTTCTGGAGCATCATCATTGTAATATCTATTGCTATGGTATTCTATTTTTGCTTTTAAATCCTGTAATTCCTTTAATAAGCCTTCGTCCATTATTCACCCTCTGTTTTTCTAATTCTTTGAGCCCTTAAGACTAATCAAAAGCTCTTCCATCTCAACTTTTGAAACATCACGATAGGTATCTTCCTTTAAATCGCCAAGTAAAATATTCATGATTCTAATACGCTTTAAATCTACGACCTTATAGGATAGCTCCTGACACATCCTTCGAATTTGTCGATTTAGTCCCTGCGTAAGAATAATTGAAAAAGTATATTTTGAAAGCTTTTTAACCTTACACTTTCTGGTGGTAGTTTCAAGCTCCTTTAAATAAATACCTTCAGACATCCTTTTTATAAAATCTGCTGAAATTTCTTTATCTACTCTAACAATATATTCTTTTTCATGCTTATTTACCGCACGCATTATCTGATTGACAAGCTCGCCTTGATTGGTAAGCAAAATAAGCCCGTGCGAATCCTTATCAAGTCTACCGATAGGATAAATCCTGGTCGGGTATCCAATATGGCTGACTATATTATTCTTCTCGCGCTTTTCTAAAGTGCAGACAATACCGACAGGTTTATTGTAAACGATAAGCACATCCTTTTTGTCTTTGTTTGATACAGGCTTTCCCTGAAAACAAACCTCATCATCACTTGAAATCTTCTGACCTACGACAGCAGGCAGTCCATTTACCGTAACCTTACCCTCTTCAATTGCACTATCGGCGGCACGTCTTGAACATACACCCGCATCACTTAAAAATTTGTTTAATCTAATTAATTCTTCACTCATATATAAAATATGGAGACCTAATTAATAGGTCTCCTTAAAAACTATTTTGTTAATAAATCGGTCTTTATGTAGCCTTCCTTTTTACCAAATTTAACTTTGGTCCAACCTTCTGAATAGCTCATCACAACAGTAACCTCATCGCCTGCATAAGCAACTGCAACCTTTGATGAATCTGTATCCATCTTTGATCTGATATTTACTGTAGAATCAAGAGTTATCTTAGAACCTTCACTCAAGCCCGCTGCATTCGATTCTGTCTCTTCCTCTGCTGGCTCTGGCTCTTCACCTTCAACATCAAGATATTCTTTGGCAACATAACCATCCTTGCCATTAAAATCGATTTTATAAAAGTCGCCTTCCTTACCAAGTACCTGAACCTCAGTACCTCCTTGAAGCTTACCAAGTCTGTCACTTTCTTTATCAGCAGATGCTCTGACATTTACATTTTTATTTGCAACACCAGGCTTTGCTCCAGCCGCTTTATTCTCAGCCTCTCTATCAGCCTTTTCCTTTTCAGCCTTTGCTTTCTTAGCCTCTTCCTCAGCAGCCTTTTCAGCTTCAGCAGCAGCTTCCTCTGCAGCCTTTGCCTGCTCTGCATATGAATTATTCCACTCAACAATAGCGTCCTTCAACGAATTGTTGATAAACTTCTTAAGCTTTTCATCCTTAAGAATAGCTTCATTGTAAGCCTTTGTAATCTTGCTCTGTAGCTCGATTACATCATCCTGTGAAATATAAGCTGCAATCAGAGCTGTTATATCTGAATCCATCTCATAGATTCCATTTGTTTGATTAAAGGAACCATATGTATTATTAATATAAAGCTTACCGCTTTCATTTGTCTCGATATAAAAGAAATCACAACCAGGAGCAGGTGTATCAATATCTTTAAACTTAACATCTACAACAACAGATGTTATGTATGAGCCCTCTGACATACCAGCTTTTGTGTAAATTTCAGGATTAGCAAACTCATCGATGTACTCGCTATAAAACTTAATATAGCTTTCTTCCTGCTCACTGACTGGTGAAGCAATTTTCTTAATTGAATCAACATCACCAGCGGCATAGTATTTATAATAGTCATTAACTAATTGCTTAAGCTCCTTGCTAGGCTTTGTGCTATATTTCTCACTAACGGTTTTCATAGGGTCTTTGCTTGATGAACTTGGTTTTGCACATGCAAACAGTAAAACCATAATCACAACAAATACAATTCCAGCACAAAAATATCTTCTATTTTTAATTATAAATTCAAGGGCTGTTATAGCCCAATTTTTTATCTTTTCAAAAATTTTATCAAATTTCATATTGCCTCCATCTATGTAGACGGCCGGAGTCGAACCGGCGATCTTCGGAGTCGGAGTCCGATGCGTTATCCAACTACGCTACGCCTACGAAATAATGCCTACTAATTTTATCAAAGGCATTAACTAAAGTCAATGTAAGACGCCCTTTAATGCAAGTTCTTTTACCAACTCAGAAGCAACCGCTTCAGGAGTCATTTCATCGACATCAACAGTAATATCTGCAGCATTTCTATAATACTTTTCTCTTGAATTCATCATAGTTTGAATCTCTTCAACCGACTTTTTATTTTGAAGAAGTGGACGCGAAGTATCTTCACTAAGTCTGTTATATACAGTCTTAGCTGATGCCCATAACAAGCACACTGTACCCGTTTTTTTCATCAGCTCGATATTTTCTTCCTTTAATACAATTCCACCTCCGCAAGAAATAATTTGATTATTCTGAGACGAAAGCACCCTTAAAAGAGAAGTCTCCATAGTTCTAAAAGCTTCTTCGCCCTTACTTTCAAAAATTTCAGAAATCTTTTTTTCTTCAAGACGCTCTATTGTATCATCCATCTCGATTACCTGAAATGGTAAAAACTTTGAAAGTGAACTTGCAACTGTAGACTTTCCAGTTCCCATAAATCCTATTAAATAGACATTATCCATAATACTATCCCTTTTCTAAAAATTACTTTTCTAAAACACGAAGTAACGCCTTCATATCATCAAATGCAACCTGACCTGGTGCCGAAGCATCCTTCATCGCAGCAAAAGTCATGCAAGAACCAAATAGACCTCCACAAACACGAGACGCCTTACCATACTCTCCCATTGATATTGCAACAGCAAGTGCATCCTGATACTTATCATAAAATGCGCTAAGAGCACGTAAAGTATTAAGCACATCCATCTTATTTTGAGGCATCATTGCTATCTTTTGAATATCAGCTTTTGCATTGTACATTTTTTCAAAAATCGAAATAATCTGATCTTCATTGTATGTACTTGAAAAATTATGATTTGACGCAATTACATAAGTTTCATTTTTTTGAATATTGCTAATCAAAGCGGCACTATTTTTATATCCATCTATCTCAACATCAATAAAATCAACACAACCAGTAGCAGAAACGAACTCAAGTAGAGAAATGAGCTCATTCTCTTCAATTTGGATTTGCCCGCCTTCATTTTTAGAACGAATTGTAAATAAAATAATTGTATCCTTACAAAGAATTTCAATTTTTTTAAGTAAATCCAAAAGCTTATCTTTATCCGTCAAATCCTTAAAAAAGTCTGCTCGAAATTCAATAAATTCGGCACCAGCATCAATATCCTGTTTTATTTCACTTAAAATTTCATCTGCTGTAGTTTTTATTACAGGCACGCAAATAATTGATTTTTGAGATGAAATTGTATGATTCTTTACAGTAATCGTCTTACACATCTTTATCTCCTGACATAAACACTTTAAAAAATAGTATATATGTTTCCAACTATCTTCACAAGCATTCATGTCAAGCATTTTTGAAAATGTCCCAAAATAATTTAAACACAAGCCCTAGCATTTTTGCTGGGGCTTCTTTTATTTTTGTGGGCTCTGCCCACACCCGTCCCTCGTCGGGAAGGCAGAGAAAGAAGTTGTTTACTTCTTT
>JAZLJM010000092.1:0-9889 GCA_045617805.1 Pseudobutyrivibrio sp. | reverse complement strand
TTCATGGCACACCTCCGATATGCTTATTATATCACATATCGCCATATATCGCCACATATAATCAAATAAAATTTGACAAAAAAATACAGGCTTTTCAAGGCCTGCAAAGATTTTTCTAATATTTAACTGTCAAACTACCGGCTCATCCATGAGGATATATGGTGTCATTGAATAAGCATATGACTTTACAATACCTGGGATAATGAAGAGTAATGTCCATAAGAATGTGAACAAGTACATGTACCACCATCCACCAAGTACATGGCCAAACTTCTTGAAACCATCAAAGACATTTGAAAGAGTTACCTCTTCCTGCTTATAGTATCTATAGATGTAGTACTCATATCCGATAGCAATAACAGGAGCAAGAAGGATTGCTCCAATACCTGTTACAGAACAAGCTGATACAAGAACACCAACTAAAAGCATAATACCAATAAATGGCCAGTAATTGTTCTTCAATGCTGCTTTAGCATTTGACTTAATAAGTTGTCTGTTAATTTTCATTAACTTATACCTCCAATATTATTTTCTATAAGATATTATCGTTGATTTCATATAAATTTTAAAGTAAATTCTTAAATTTTTCTTATTTTTTTGAATATTACTTTCCTTTTAAACACAAAATACATTAAATTTATATCACTTTGCCTCAAACCAGCTTGAACCAGCATGCATATCAATTTCCAATTTTACTGAAAGTTTTGCTGCATTTTCCATTTCCTCAGATAGGATTTTTTCCACAATAACCTGCTCTGATACTTTTGTTTCAATAAGTAGCTCATCATGTACCTGAAGTAAAAGCTTTGATTCCAAGCCCTCTTTTAATAATCTGTCGTGAACTTTAACCATGGCGATTTTAATAATATCCGCTGCAGTGCCCTGAATCGGAGAATTCATGGCAATTCTCTCACCAAACTGGCGCTGCATAAAATTGCTAGATGAAAGCTCCTTGATATAACGTCGTCTTCCGTACATAGTCGAAACAAAGCCCTGCTCCTTTGCAGTTTCTTTAAGCCCTTCAAGAAAATCATGCATTTTAGGATACGCAACAAAATAATTATTAATATATTCCTGTGCTTCCTTTCTACCGATTCCAATATCCTTTGCAAGACCAAATGCACTGATTCCGTAGACAATTCCAAAATTTACAGCCTTGGCACTACGACGCTGTAAATCTGTAACCTCTTCAAAAGGAGTATTAAATACAAGTGACGCTGTAGAACGGTGAATATCCTGACCTTTTCTAAATGCATCAATAAGATTTTCGTCCTCTGACATATGCGCCAACACACGAAGCTCAATCTGTGAATAATCAGCATCCAAAAATACAAAGCCCTCTTTTGGCAAAAATACCTTTCGAATTTCTCGACCAAGCTCCATTCTTATAGGAATATTCTGAAGATTTGGTTCTGTAGAGCTGATACGACCTGTTGCAGTGACAGTCTGCATAAAAGTAGAATGAACTCGACCATCCGCCTGATTACAGGTACTGAGGCCGTCTACATATGTACTTTTAAGCTTGGCTAACTGGCGATACTCCAAAATATTTTTAATAATTGGATTCTGCGTTGCCAGCTCTTCTAAAATATCTGCCGCTGTCGAGTATCCCGTCTTTGTCTTTTTTCCGCCCTCGATTCCAAGCTTTTCAAACAAAATTACGCCTAGCTGCTTTGGTGAATTAATGTTGAATTCCTCACCAGCCTGTGAATATATCTCCTTTTCAAGCTCAAGGATTCGAACCTTTAGTCTTTCTCCAAAAGCCACAAGAGCATCTGCATCCATCGCAATACCAGCAATTTCCATATCAAAAAGCGTATATAAAAGTGGAAGCTCAATTTCACTATAGATTTTTGAATTTGCTTCATCTAATCTTGCAAATAATTTTTCAAAGCTTTGCTTTGCTACATAGGCACAGTATCCAAAATATGTTGTGAGATTTTTAATCTGCGCGTCATCTGCTAAGGCTGCATCAAGCTTTGTTTTTCCAAAAAGCTCATCAAAAGAAGGAATCATAATCTCAAGAGCATCTGCTGCAATATTTTGAACAGGATAATCCCCCTTTGATGCATCAAGAAGATATGCCACTAATGTTATGTCATCAGCATTTAAAAGCAGCTTTGCTTTTGCACCTTTTGACAAAATCTCTGCTTTTTGTGCATCATCTGCGAGATCATAAAGAGCGTGCATATTTCGTTTCAAATCTAAAAATACAAGCTTGCTTCCACCTGCGCTAAGCTCGACCAAAGCTTCAAAAAGTGAAGTGGCAGTAAAATCAGTACCGCATTTTAGCACACAGCACTTTTCTTTATAACAAACCGCTGCGCCCCAAATCTGATTTGAAGTATTAAGGACAAGCTCAACTCCAATATAATCATCAACAGCCTTAATTTCTTCAAAAATTTTAGTTATTCTAGCAGCATCATCTGTAAATTCAAAATCTGCCGAAGAACTATCAGTCACAGCTTCGCTGCTTGAATTATCAAATTTTGACAATAATTTTTTAAACTCATATCTTTTGACAAGTGCATAGGCTTCCTTTGTGTAAAAGCCTTCTGCTTTTGTATTTTCTTCATCAAACTCAACAGGTGCCTGAGTATTTATTGTAGCAAGAGTCTTTGAAAGCTGCGCAATATCCCACTGTGCAGCGAGATTTTTTGAAGCACGCGGTGGCTTAAGCTCTTCTACATGTGCATAGCACTCCTCGATAGAACCGTACTGTGCAATCAATGCCTGAGCAGTCTTTTCACCTATACCCTCAACGCCTGGGATATTATCTGCAGTATCACCCTGCAAAGCCTTTACATCAATAAACTGCTTTGGTGTAACAGAGTATGCCTCTTTTACATCTGCTGCAAAATAATTCTCAATTTCTGTTCCTGTCTTTTTGGTCTTTGGGATGGAAATCTTTACATGCTCTGTAGCAAGCTGTAGCAAATCACGGTCGCCCGATACGATTGTCACCTCAAAGCCAGCCTCCTCGCCAAGACGTGCAAGTGTTCCTAAAATATCATCTGCCTCGTAGCCTTCTTTTGTTACAACTTTAATATTCATAGCCTTTAAAAGCTCCTGCATACGAGGCACCTGCTCCTTTAATTCAGGAGCCATAGGCTTACGAGTTCCCTTGTACGCATCAAACATCTTGTGTCTAAAAGTTGGAGCATGCATATCAAAGGCAACTGTGATATGTGTCGGATTTTCAAGCTCCATAAATTTGAACATCATCGATAAAAAACCATAAACAGCGCCTGTATGCTCACCAAATGAATTTGTAAGGTCGGGCAAGCCAAAAAAGGCTCTATTTAAAATTGAATGACCATCAATAAGTAATAATTTTTTCATAACATATAACTCTTTCTATAAATTTCAAGACTCTCTATATTCCTCACTCGTAAAAGCTGGCGTTTATCTCAGTGGGAGCCCCCCACTGAGACTAATTTGTCAATCCCCCACTTATAGAAGTGGGTGTTTTCTCTCACTGAGATAAATATCAAATTTCACGCGTCTCCTTCTCAAGCCAGGTATATTCCTCTTTTGATAAATACGGCTTAAGCGTCTTTCTGACAAAGCTATGATACTGATTCAAGGTTTCCTTTTCGTACTGGGTCAAAAGCTCAGGCAAAACAGGCTCCAAATCAATCGGACAAACTGTCAAAGCTTCAAAGCATCTGAAATCTCCGTACTCAGTAGTTTCCTTTTCAACACATAATAACTCATTTTCAATACGAATTCCAAAGCCGTCTTCAATATAAAGTCCAGGCTCATCGGTAGTAATCATACCTGGAACAATCTCGGCAGAAGGCTTTTCATAGGTTTTGTATCTAAAAGCATTTGGTCCCTCGTGCACATTTAAAATATGTCCCACACCATGACCAGTTCCGCATCTGTAATCAAGTCCAAGATCCCACACTGGCCCGCGAGCCAACATATCTAACTGGATACCAGTAATTCCTTTTAAAAAGGTTGCCGCCATAAGTCTAAGATGCGACCTCAAAACCACCGTATAATAGTCCTTCATCTGTCTAGTCAAAGGTCCAAGTGCTATTGTTCTGGTGATATCTGTAGTTCCCTCAAGATAATGTGCACCCGAATCAACCAGCACAAAGCCCTCATTTTTTAAAGTAGCCTGTGAGCCAGGCTTTGCAAAGTAGTGCATCATCGCAGCATTCGGTCCATAGGCTGCGATTGTGTCAAACGAAAGGTCAAGAAAATGTTCCTGCTCTTTCCTGTATTTTTCAAAGCAATCTGCAACAGCAATTTCATCAAGCGTGATTTTGCCGACATTTTCTTTGATGTATTTGATAGCTTTTGTACAGGCAACGCCATCCTTAATATGCGCAAGCTTCGTATTTTTTATCTCAGTCTCATTTTTAACTGCACGCATCATAACTGATGGGTTTTCAGCATCAACAATTTTCGCTGAAGAAGGAAGAGCCTTTATCAAATTGTAATTTACCACTGCCTGATCGAGCAGAACACTTTTATCTGCAAGCTCCTCGCCTGAAAGATATGAATATATCTCATCATAGCCTTTAAGTGTAATTTTATCTTGCGCCAGATAATCAAAAATTTCTTTTGACCAATTAGTAGAATCAGCAAAAAGAATCACTTCCGTCTTCATAATCAATAGATACGACAAGAAAACCGGAACATTTAAAATATCATCACCACGCATATTTAAAAGGTACGCGATATCATACAAGCTTGTAATCAAATGCGCATCAGCGCCCATTCCACTGAGCTTCGCCTTGACTTTAGTAAGCTTTGAAAAAGTAGACTCACCTGAATATTCATCTGCAAGAATAAAAGTCTTTGACTTTGGAAGCGGTGGTCTGTGTGTCCAAATCTCGCCAACCAAATCCCACTCAGTGTCTAAAACAGCATCCTTTGACATCGCAAGATCAAAATAGTATGCAGCTTCCTTTGCCGAAACACATCTTCCATCAAAGCCTAAGCACTGGTGCTTTTGCAGCTTGCTGGCAATAAACTCCTTTACTGTCAAGACATTGGGCTGCCCACTTTTTTCTAAAACAAACTCAGACCCCTCTAACTGATGCGCCGCCTGAACAAAATAACGTCCATCAGTCCACAAATGAGCTTCATCCATTGTGACAACAGCAGTTCCAGCCGAGCCCGTAAAGCCAGTCAAAAAGCTTCTTTCCTTAAAATGCTCTCCCACGTATTCGCACATATGAAAATCATCAGTCGGAATCAGGTAAATATCTATTCCTTTTTGCGCCATCAACTCGCGCAGTCTGGCTATTTTTTCATTTGTTGTCAAAATCGTATTCCTCCTAATGATTAATGTTGTATATGTTTTATAAAAGTTAAAACTTTTTAATGATGAAAATAATCATATATAATCTGCCCCTGTGTAGACAAATCCTCGCGCGTCCAGCCTGATTTTTTATCGCAGCCTGGAGCAATCATAGCCGAAGACTCATCCTTATTGGAAAGATTAAAAATACAACCGCTGAGATTATTCTCATCCAAAAAGCTAAGCCACTGCGAAGCTTCACCATAATCAACATTACCAGAACCTGACGCTTCAGAAAAACCAAATTCGGATACAAAAACTGGGACTCCCGAATCTAAAGCATTTTTTAATCTATCACGAAAATCCTGCTTATGAGTCGAACCATAAAAATGAAAGGTGTACATGATATTGTCATATTTTAAAGGCTTAGTCAAAGGTGCGCTAATCTCTTGGCACCAACAAGGAGTACCTACAAGTACAAGTGCTTTTGAAGCATTTTTTCTAATCACTGGAATCACTTCATTTGCATATGAATAAATATCATCCCAGCTTGTTGAACCGTTTGGTTCATTACAAATCTCATAGATTACATTGTCAACATCTGCATACTTTGCTGACATCTCTGCGAAAAATTCCTTTGCCTCTTCCTTATGCATATTAGGATCATTATCACTTAAAATATGCCAGTCAATAATTATGTACATATCATTTTCTTTTGCAGCATTTACCGCCTCATCTATTTTACCTTTTAATGTTACGTGATTATTTTCATCACCCTCACAATATCCATTGTACTCAGCAGTATACATAGCCACTCTAAAGACATTTATTCCCCAGTCATCATGCAAGCTTTTCATAGCATCTGCTGTTACAAATTCTGGAAACCAGCTCAAGCCATGCGAACTAACACCCATGAGTCTAACTGGATTATTTTTTGAATCAATAAGTCTTGTCCCCTTTACTTTAAGTGGTCCATAAAATCCAAAAGTATCAGAACTCACCTGATTATCTGCGTTCATCTTTGCAACATCAGCTTCTTCATCATCGCCTGCCAAAATACTTTTCTCACTATCTATGACCTGTTCAGTATCTTGCGATATTTCAGTTTGCTGTGGTGAAACTGCATCTGACAAATCCTGTAGTACTTTCTTGTCACAATAAATCCCAAACAAAACACCGGCACCAAATATCACAATCGCCCCAACAATTAATATAAACAAAGTTCCCTTCTTCATATAATCCCCTCTCTACAAATTGCTCTTTTATTTGCTATACAGCTTGCGTTTTTATTTGCTATACAATTTTCTCTTTTATTTGCTCTACAGCTTGCGCTTTTATTTACTCTGCAATTTACGCTTTTATTTGCTCTGCAATTTACGCTTTTATTTGCTCTGCAGCTTACGCTTTTATTTGCTCTGCAGCTTACGCTTTTATTTGCTCTGCAGCTTACGCTTTTATTTGCTCTGCAATTTTCCTCTGCGCTCTATACATTATGATGCCTAAAATCGTCCTCGATATCAAGACTATTTCTCAATAATACACAGACATTCCACTTTCTAAACATATAAATCATTTTCTTTATAATACACAGGCATTACGGTTTCTAAACATATAAATCATTTTCTTTATAAACATCCACGTCAAGTATAGAATCTCTTTATAAAATAGTTTACGATTTTCCTTATTTCTCTTGATTCTGTAAATCTTTTATCAAAATTATTTACAATTTACGACCTACTACCTGATTCTGTAAATTGCTCACTCTTTCAGTTCTCGTTACTAAAGGCAAAATTTACAATTTCATACTCTTTCCTTATTTCTGTAAATTTTTTCATCAAAAATATTTACAATTTACGACCTACTACCTGATTCTGTAAATTTCTCACTCTCTCAGTTTTCTCTACCAATGGCAAAATTTACAATTTCATACTCTTTCTCTATTTCTGTAAATTTTTTTATCAAAAATATTTACAATTTAAGCCCTACTACCTGATTCTGTAAATTGCTCACTCTCTCAGTTCTCTCTACTAAAGGCAAAATTTACAATTCCATACCCTTTCTCTATTTCTGTAAATTTTTTCATCAAAAATATTTACAATTTATGCCTTACTACCTGATTCTGTAAATTTCTCCCTCTTTCAGTTCTCTCTACCAAAGGCATAATTTACAATTCCATACTCTTTCCTTATTTCTGTAAATTTTTTCATCAAAAATATTTACAATTTCTACATTATCCGAGAATTCTGTAAATTTACTTCTTCCCCAACATACACTCTAACCCCTATAGCATCACGAAGCCTTATCTTGTTCAAAGTTTCTGAATCAAAGACAATAACCAAGACAACGTTGCTTGACCTTCATGGCATATTCCCACTTTTCCTGATGGCATATTCGCGCTTGACCCTGATGGCATATTCACGCTTGACCCTGGCGACATATTCGCGCTTGGCCCTGGCGACATATTCGCGCATTTTCACGCATTTTCCCACAAAATATTCACGTTTTCTCCACGACACATTCATTGAATAATATTATCATATATGATAATATAAAAATAAAAAAAGAGGAATTTTCAAGGATTTTTTCCTTGATACTATCTGGTGCATTTATGAAAAGACGCTACGAAAACGATATTGTCACACCAGCAGCGCTAGATGCCAGAGCCAAAATTGCAGCCGAGCTAAAGCAAACACGCCTTGCATATGGTCTAACTCAGCAGGCGCTTGCAGACAGAGCTGGCACGAAGTGCTCTAACATCTCTCGCATGGAAAGTGGCAAATACAATCCATCAATCGATTTTCTAACCAAAATCGCGACCTGCTTGAACAAAACCATAGACATTCACTTAGACTAGCTCAAGCCACTACACGCTTGAACAAAACTATAGAGATTCACTTAGACTAATCCTAGGACAGAAATGAGGTATTGCTTATGAAGAAAAAACCAACCTATTCAAAACACATCAACCAAGACGTAGTTGTTTGTAGAACAACGAATGTCGTCATCTCGAATCGAGTTTCTCGTCTACTCCTCGAAAACTCCGTACCATTCTCAAAATGTTGGAAGCGCATCCCTCTTATCAAACGTCACCTTTACAAAGGTGCTCACAAAATGTACGTCATCTCCACTAATAGAACTCAATACGGCAATGCACGACGTGCACTTTTTGATATGGATGAAAATGACTATGCACGCCTCCTTATCAACATGATCTAATTCGCTACCAGCTACAAATCAGTCAGGGTACCATATTTTTTAAAGTAACTTAATAACATAATCCATCGCACCATCACTTTATACAAAACAACTTACAAACCATAACTAATCAAACTAGGTCATTTCATAATCATCAAGAAAATGATGGCGAACCCCATCCTGCTTATAGGCAATTACTGTGGCAAGATTTACGTTCTCAACACTTTTGAAGATATTGCCTTCGACATATGGATTCACTTTTTTGAGGTCTGCAATAAGATTTTTGATTTCTTTACGTTTAGATACACTGGTGCCATCTTCGTTTAGCGTGTCACAGGTAGCTGTGAAATGACAGGCACATTGAAGAAACTGAAAACGATTGTAATCACGCCAAGCTATGATATCTTCTTCGCGAACAAGATAGAGCGGGCGAATAAGCTCCATGCCTTCAAAATTGGTAGAGTGAAGCTTTGGCATCATTGTTTGAATTTGTGCGCCATAGAGCATGCCCATGAGGATGGTTTCGATGACATCATCATAATGATGGCCCAGAGCAATTTTATTACAGCCAAGCTCTTTTGCTTTGGCATAGAGGTAACCGCGACGCATTCTAGCGCACAGATAACATGGATTTTTATCTACTGTGTCTACGGCATCAAAAATAGTACTTTGAAATACTGTGACAGGGATCCCCATAAGCTTCACATTTGCTTCAATAAGCTTGAGATTGATGTCATTGTAGCCAGGATCCATTACAAGAAACGTCAATTCAAAATTAACCTTGCGATGCCTCTTTATTTCCTGAAAAAGCTTTGCCATAAGCATAGAATCCTTGCCGCCAGATATGCATACTGCGATATGGTCTCCTTCTTTAATAAGCTCATACTGTTTACAAGCTCTTGCAAAAGGTGAAAAAATAGACTTGTGAAACTTTTTCCTTACACTAAGCTCAATATCTTTTATGCAAAAAGCTAATTCTTCATCAGATAATGCATCAATTGTTTCAATCGCAAACGATGCCTTATCCAGCAAACAATCAGCCCCCTGCTCATCGTTTCCAGATAAAACTGAACCTTGTGGCACAAGTGCTTTATCCATTTTTAATTTATAGCTATTTATTTCTTCCTGTTTATTCATATGATCCCTATCTTCTATGCCTTACGTTTCATGAAATCTATTACAAATTTATCCAAAACATCTCTATCTTCTTCGCCTTACGTTTCATGAAATCTATTACAAATTTATTCAAAACATCTCTATCTTCTATGCCTTACGTTTCACGAAATCTATTACTAGTGTTAGCATCTAATTAGCACAAAACAAAATGAGATATTCCCGTGAAATATTATATAATCAATACAAGAGGAGGAACTCATTTATGTCACGTAAACGTCCACAACACACTAAGCAGTTCAAGTTGGATGCTATCAACTATCG
>JAZLJM010000091.1:0-21272 GCA_045617805.1 Pseudobutyrivibrio sp. | reverse complement strand
GTTGCCATTTATTGAATATATAAATGAACAGCTTGATGCTTTAAATAAGATATATAAGGACGATTTTGTAGTTTTTGAACAGACAGATAATGAATACAAGCAAAAAATATCTAAGGCAAAAGAAGAATTAGAAGATTTAAGTAAAGCAACATTAAAAATGGTACCAATATTGACAGATGAGAATCCGGATAAAGTAGATGCATTAACGCAATTACCAGATATAAGAGATGTAAATGTTGATATTATGCTTGCAGGATTATAATAGTGGGCGGATAGCAAAAATGTAATAAAAAAGCAAAAGATATTTGAAAATGCAATGGAGGGAAAATATAAACAATTATTTTCATATCTAAAATTTGTTTGAAAAGAAAATACCGTAATGCTAAGATTTATAAAGAGAAATAATCGTTAAACTAGTTTTTTTAGAAAGGTATTAGATATGAAGTTTACAAAAATGCACGGTTGTGGCAATGATTACGTATACGTAAATTTATTTGAAGAAAAGGTTGATGATCCAGCGTTTGTTTCTACGCAGATTAGTGATAGACATTTTGGGATTGGTTCGGACGGACTTATTACTATTGGCCCATCCAAAGTAGCAGATTTTACTATGCATATTTATAATGCAGACGGCTCAGAAGCAGAGATGTGTGGAAATGGAGTACGTTGTGTTGGAAAATATGTTTATGATCATAAGCTGACTGACAAGACGACAGTAGCTGTTGAAACAGGTGCTGGAATCAAGATTTTAGAGCTTTTTGTTAAGGATGGTAAGGTTGAACAGGTAAAGGTTGATATGGGTGAGCCCGTGCTTACTGCATCACAGATTCCTGTTGTATCAGAGAATGAAAAAGTAATAGATGAAGATATTGAGGTATGTGGTAAGGTTTGGAAGATGACTTGTGTTTCTATGGGAAATCCACATGCCGTAGTTTTCGTTGATGATGTAAAGAATTTTGAAATTGAAAAATATGGCCCAAGCTTTGAGAAGCACGAGCGTTTTCCTAAGAGAACAAATACTGAGTTTTGTCAGGTGGTTTCTAGAACAGAAGCGTATATGCGTGTATGGGAGCGAGGCTCTGATGAGACATGGGCTTGTGGTACAGGAACCTGTGCAACTGTAATGGCTTGTATATTAAATGGTAAAACAGACAATAAGGTTTTGGTGCATCTTCTTGGCGGAGACCTTACAATTGAGTATGACGAGAAAACAAATCATGTATTTATGACAGGTCCAGCAACAGAAGTTTTTAATGGTGAGATAGAAGTATAAGAGGAAGCGATATGAAGTTACAGGCTTTACTTGAAAAAGTTGATTATGAAATTCTTTCAGGAAGTGTAGATGTTGCTATTTCCACACTTGTATATGATTCTAGAAAGGTTGAAAAGGGCTCGGTTTTTGTATGTATTTCGGGTGCTGTTCGTGATGCGCATGATTTTATTCCAGATGTAATAGAAAAGGGCGCAAGTGCTGTTATTGTTGAAAAGGAAGTAACGCCAGTTGAAGGTGTTACTTTCATTAAGGTTGAAAATACAAGACTTGCTTTGGCAAATACTGCTGCTGCTTATTTTGATTATCCGGCAAGAAAGCTTAAGACAATTGGTATTACAGGCACAAAGGGTAAGACTACGACTACTTATATGGTAAAGTCTATTCTTGAATCAGCAGGTATTAAGACAGGTCTTATTGGAACAATTGAATCTATAGTAGGAGATACGAGAATTCCTTCTGTTAATACCACACCAGAGAGCTATCGCGTGCAGGAGCTTTTTAGACAGATGGTAGATGCAGGGCTTGATGCTGTGGTTATGGAGGTTTCTTCTCAGGCACTTATGCTTCACAGAGTAGCAGGCTTCACTTTTGATATAGGTGTGTTTACAAATCTTGAGCCTGACCATATCGGTGAGAATGAGCACAAGGATTTTGCTGATTATATGCATTGTAAGAGCTTGCTTTTCAGACAATGCAAAGAAGGAATTTTTAATGGCGACAGTGAACATATCGAAGGAATCTTAGATGGTCATACATGTTCGGTTCAAAAATTCGGTTATGGTGAGACGAATGACATAATAGCTAAAAAAGTTGAACTATTGAATGAATCTGGAGTTCTTGGCGTAAAATATCATGTCAGTGGTGATTATGATATGGATGTTGAAGTAAATGTGCCTGGTAGCTTTAGTGTATATAATTCGCTCACAGCAATTGCAATTTGTAAGAAGCTTGGCGTTGCCGAGGATAAAATCAAGTCTGCTTTGAAGGATGTTCATGTAAAAGGAAGAATTGAGCTTGTACCTGTTTCTGAAAAATTCACTGTAATGATTGATTATGCACATAATGCGATGGCACTTGAAAGCTTGCTTACTACATTAAAGGCATATAATCCCAGAAGGCTTGTCTGCCTGTTTGGTTGTGGTGGAAATCGAGCAAAGTCAAGACGCTATGAGATGGGCGAGGTTTCTTCAAAGCTTGCAGATTTGACAGTCATTACATCTGATAATCCACGAAACGAGGAGCCAATGGATATTATTGAGGATATTTTATCAGGTGTAAAAAAAGCGGATGGAGAATATGTCACAATCTGTGATAGAAAAGAAGCTATTGAGTATTGTCTTTTAAATGCAAAAGAGGGCGATATTGTAGTTCTTGCTGGTAAGGGTCACGAGGATTATCAGGAAATTAAGGGTGTGAAGCACCATATGGACGAGCGAGAAATTATTGCTGAGATTATTAAAAATAATGACATTATATAGTATAAGAAATATTTGTTTGAGAGGTTTTTGCTTTTGAAAGGAAGTTTTTTAAAGACGCCGATAACATATTTGCTTGTGGCGATAAATGTTTTAGTATTCATAATTTTAGAATTTCAGGGCTCTACACAAAGTGCTGGTTTTATGCTTGAACATGGTGCTATGAATCCATATATGGTTTTAAATATGGGTGAGTGGTATCGACTTTTTACTTGTATGTTTATGCACTTTGGGCTAAATCATTTGATTAGTAATATGTTGTTATTAATTGCATTGGGACAGTATTTTGAAATGGCTGTTGGTTCGGTGAGATATATTATTATCTATTTGCTATCAGGCTTATGCGGTAGCTTTTTGTCATTTTTTTATAGAATAGCGGTTTCGGGAAATGATGTTGTTGCAGGTGCTTCTGGTGCTATTTTTGGTATTGTTGGCGGTATGCTTGTTGTGATTATTGCAAATAAGGGTAGATTTGCTGGGATTACCTTAAAAAATATGGTGCTGATGGCTGCTTTGACACTTTATTGTGGTATTACAACACCATCAATTGACAATATCGGGCATTTCGGCGGCTTGATTTGTGGTGTACTTTTGACAGTGATTCTTTACTTGATTCCTACTAGTATAAAGAAAAAATACCAGTAGTATATCGTTGATTTTGAAGAAAATAATACTTATACTTTTACTAAATAGATATTTTGTAAAGGAAAAGATATGAAGGTAAATATTTATTATGGTGGTAGGGGACTTCTTGAAGATCCAACCTTGTATGTAATTAATAAAATGCAGCAGGTTTTGATAGAGCTTCAGGTAGAGGTTCATATCTACAATATTTATGAACAGAAAAATGCTATATCAATGCTTCCACAGACCTTGAAGGATGCAGATGGAATTATTCTTGCGACTACAGTTGAGTGGCTTGGTATTGGTGGATATATGAATCAGTTTTTGGATGCATGCTGGTTGTATGCGGACAAAACTGCTTTGGCTAGTACATATATGCAGCCGGTTGTAATGTCTACGACCTATGGCGAGCGCGAGGCTATGGTTACTCTTGAAAATGCATGGGAGATTTTAGGTGGATTACCATGTGCAGGCTTTTGCGGATATGTTGAAGATATGGTTGAGTTTAAGGCTAATCCTGAATATGCGCATATCATTGAAAAAAAGGTTGAGACCTTGTATCGTACGATTTCTCAGAAGGCAAAGGGTTTACCTACCAGTAATCAGGCGGTTACACGTTCTGTTTTGCGTACACAGCAGCTTGAGCTTTCGCCACAGGAATCAGAGCAGCTTTCAAAATTTGTATCAAATGATGCCTATGTACAGACTCAGAAGGAAGATATTGCCGACCTCACTGATATGTTCCGCAATATGATGGGGAATACCTCAGAGGATGTTTCGACAGAATACATCATGGAGTTCAAGTCTCATTTTAAGGGACAGGCGGATTTTAATGCTAAGTATTTGTTTATGATTGATGGAAAGGAAAAATCACTTTTCCTCGATATCAATGGAACAGAGCTTGATTGTAGATACAGCAAAGAAGAAAATGTTGATGTATATATGAAGCTTTCGCCATCAATTATGGATAGTATAGTTAGTGGTCGTGAGACATTTCAGAGAGCTTTTTCAGTTGGCGATATGACAGCTAAAGGAAATTTCAGAACTTTACGTATGTTAGATGAGTTGTTTACTTTTACTTCATAAAACGGAGGCAGATATGATGGATGATAATTGTATTTTTTGTAAATTAGCAAATGGAATTTTTCCAACAAATTTTATTTACGAGGATGATGACTTCAAAGTAATTCTTGATGCAGACCCTGCAACAAAGGGACATTCTTTGGTTTTGCCAAAGTCTCATGCAAAGAATTTGCTTGAGCTTGATGATGCTTTAGCTGCAAAGGCTATTGTTGTAGCAAAAAAAGTAGCTGCTCAGATGATTAGTAAGCTTGGCTGTGCTGGAATTAATATCGTACAAAATAATGGTGAAGCTGCAGGCCAGACAGTAAATCATTTTCATATCCATGTAATTCCTAGATACGAGGATGATGAGGATAAGACAATGTGCGGCTGGTCTCATCAAAAATTTACTGATGAAGAAATACAAAAAATAAAAAATGATTTGGCTATGTAAATAGCTATAGAAAATAAAAGCACCTCACAGTGAGAGTCTTTCTGGTTTTTCCAGTTAAGAGATTTCGCTGCGAGGTGTTTTTTTAATCATAAATTAAAGAGATTTTATTAATTCAATAATAGTTTTGTTTGCATCAAGGACAGTGCTTTTTTGCATTGTGCTGATGATTTCTTCGCGTCGTGCAAATACATCTTCAACAGTTTTTTCGAGGATTTCAGCGGTAAGCTCTTCCTCTTGAAGTACTGTAGAAAATCCTTGTTTTTCAAAGGATGCAGCATTGAGAATCTGGTCTCCACGGCTTGCAGAAGCTGATAGAGGAATCAAAATATTTGGTATCTTAAGAGCAAGGATTTCACAAATTGAATTAGCGCCTGCTCTTGAAATCATGAGGTCCGTCATTGCAAAAACATCGTTTAATCTGTCACTTATAAACGCAAATTGTTTATAACCAGGTTTATTTTCAAGCTCGTGGTTGATATTTCCTTTTCCAACAAGGTGAACAATCTGGAATTTTTCGAGTAAATTATCAAGTGAGCCCCAGACAGCATTATTAATAAATACTGAGCCGATACTTCCACCCATGATAAGAAGTATAGGTTTATCAGGAGTGAAGCCACAATACTCAAGTCCTGCTTCTCTTGAGCCTGACAGCAATTCCTTTCTGATAGGTGAGCCAGTAAGTACAGCTTTGTTTTCAGGAAGGTATTGTATAGTTTCTGGGAAATTGCAACATACCTTTGTTGCTGATGGTATGGCGAGCTTGTTGGCAAGACCAGGAGTCATATCTGATTCATGGATGATGGCAGGAATATGATTTCTTGCAGCAGCCATAACAACTGGTACGGATACGAAACCACCCTTTGAAAAAACAACATCTGGCTGCAAGTGCTTCATCAACTGGTTAGCTTCGTGAAAGCCCTTGATAACTCTGAAGGGATCAGTAAAATTTTTCCAATCGTGATAGCGTCTGAGCTTTCCAGATGAAATACCAAAGTATTCTGTGCCTGTAGCTTCGATGAGCTTCTTTTCGATACCAGTATAAGAACCGATATAATAAATCTCGTAGCCTTCGTCCTTTAAATAAGGCATTAAGGCGATATTTGGAGTGACGTGGCCGGCAGTTCCGCCGCCTGTCATAACTATTTTTTTCATAGAATTAATCCTTCTTTCCGATAGAAATAGTACCAAATTTGACAAATATATACAAGAATGCTATAGTACCTATCGTAATAACTTTGTAATATTTGCGAATAAGTTCGTAAAAAATGTGGGGAATTATGAATATTTTATTTAATCGTAACTATATCAACAGACGTTCAATGCAGAGTGCTGCTATGGCATTCATGCTTCTTTTCTTAGGTGTTGGCGCTTACAATGTTTCAAGTAAGCTACCAGTTGCATCTATCAAGCCATCACAAATCGCTGGTGTATTTTCAATGGTAAATCAATTTGATAGTCAGGCCGTTGCTGACAATACTGATATGCTTTCAGGCTCTGAGGTAACAGAGGTTGCTGCAGTAAGCGATCAGGTTGAGACAGATGGTGAATATGATGAGTGGTCTGATGTAGTTATGGCAGATGTTAATGACTACTTATATATCAGAGAAAGTGATGATGCTTCATCACAGGTGATTGGAAAGCTTCGTGCTGGAGATGTAGCTACATTAATTGATATAGCTGACGGTTGGTATGAGATTGAGTCAGGTAATGCTCATGGTTTTGTTTCAGCAGATTTTTGTGTTACTGGTTTTGATGCATATATGCTTGCACAGGACGTATGTGTTACAAATGCTGTTACAAAAGTAGGCGGTCTTCGTGTTAGAGCTGAGGCATCTGAGGAAGCAAAGATTCTTAAAAATGTAGGTGTTGGTACAAAGCTTATTGTAGATACAGAAGCTCCTGAGGTTGATGGCTGGGTTGCTGTAAATGCTGCTGGCGTTAAGGGCTATGTTAAGGCTGAGTATGTAGATGTAGATATGAATCTCGGTGAGGCAATTACTGTTCAGGAAGAGCAGGAAGCAATTGAAGCTGCAAAGAAAGCAAAGGAAGAAGCTATTGCTGCAGCAGCTCAGGCAAAAGCTGAGGCTAGTGTAGTAGCTGCAAACAATCAGGCTGTTGTTGCTTCAGCAAGTGATGTTACTCTTCTTGCAGCAATCATCCAGATTGAAGCTGGAAATGAGTGCTACGATGGACAGGTAGCTGTTGGTTCTGTTGTTATGAATAGATTACGTTCAGGTTATGCTGGTTCTGTTTCAGGTGTAATTTATCAGAGAGGTCAGTTCTCTACTGGTCGTATGTCATCTGTAATTTCTAGAGGACCAAAGTCAAGCTGTGTTCAGGCTGCTCAGCAGGCTCTTGCAGGTGCTGATGTAACTGGTGGTGCAACACACTTTAGACGTGCAGGCTCAAAGAGTGGTCTTGTGATTGGTAACCACGTATTCTACTAATTCTAATTTGATATGAATTTACCCTTGGGGCTTTGGCTTCAAGGGTTTTTTAGGGTTTTCAGATAAGAAAATTTGTTTTATAATGAAAAAATCTAAAATGAGACAAAGAAAGATTTTTGCAGGAGGTATTAACATGAATTTAAAAGGACGTGATTTTTTAAAGCTTTTGGACTACACATCTGAGGAAATCAAATATTTGGTGGATTTAGCTGCTAGACTAAAGGAAGAGAAGAAGTCTTCAAAATCGCAGGCTTCATATTTGGCGGGTAAGAACATTGCATTAATTTTTGAAAAGACATCTACTCGTACACGTTGTTCTTTTGAAGTTGCTGCACATGATATGGGCGCGCATGTTACATATCTTGACCCATCTGGTTCACAGATTGGAAAGAAGGAATCAATTGCTGATACTGCACGTGTTCTTGGTAGTATGTTCGATGGCATTGAGTATCGTGGTTTTGAGCAGGCAATCGTAGAGGAGCTTGCAGAGTATTCAAAGGTTCCTGTTTGGAATGGACTTACAAATGAATTTCATCCAACACAGATGATAGCTGATATGCTTACCATCAAAGAGCGTTTTGGGAAGTTTGAAGGTCTTAAGCTCGTATATATGGGTGATGCAAGATACAATATGGGAAATTCACTTTTAGTTACATGTGCAAAGCTTGGAATTGATTTTGTGGCTTGTACAGCAAAGGAATATTTCCCAGCAAAGGAGCTTGTTGAAACCTGCGAGAAGTTTGCAAAGGAAAATGGTTCAACAATTACTTTAACAGAGGATGTTCAAGAGGGCTGCAAGGATGCTGATGTTATCTATACAGATGTCTGGGTATCTATGGGCGAGCCTGATGAGGTTTGGAAGGAGCGTATCGATAAGCTTTTACCATATCAGGTAAATGAAAAAGCATTTTCGTATGCAAAGGATACAGCTATTTTTATGCATTGTCTTCCTGCATATCATGACCTTAATACGCAGGTCGGAAGAGAGGTTCATGAGAAGTTCGGGCTTGATGGAGTTGAGGTTACTCATGATGTATTTGAGTCTGAGCGTTCTGTTGTTTTTGAAGAAGCAGAGAATAGAATGCATACAATTAAAGCTATCATGTATGCAACATTAGTATAATGATAGATTTTGTTTACGAGATTTTTGAATCACTCGATTCAACAAATAACTATATAAAGCAAAAAGCACGAGACGGTGCAAAGGAAGGTCTGGTTGCTACAGCATACACTCAGACTGCCGGGCGAGGAAGAGTTGGGCGAAGCTGGGAATGCTCGTACAAGGAAAACTTGGCAACCTCCGCTTTGCTTCGACCTTATGATATTTCAATTTCGAGTGTGCCTACGATTACCATTGTGTGTGGTCTTGCTGTGCGCGATGTTTTACAAAAGGAGTTTAATATTAATGCGCAGATAAAGTGGCCGAATGATATTGTGGTAAATGGTAAAAAAATTTGTGGTATTTTGGTTGAGATGGATGCATGCCAGAATAGAGCAAATTTTGTTGTGCCAGGCATAGGGATAAATATTCATCAGACAAGCTTTTCAGAGGAAATAGCATATAAGGCAACTTCTATTGATATGGAACTTATGCGTCTGTATCAGGTTTCTACTGTTGAAGAAGCTTATAGTAGACTGGATGAATTCAGAGAGAAAAGTTTTTCTGAAAAAGTGGATAAGAGTCGAGATGATTTTCTGTTTACAAAAGCATCAAAGGAAGAGATAATTTGTTTTTTGATGAAAAGGGTGTGGGAAGATTTTTCGATATATTATGATAAGTTCAAAGAAACAAGTGATTTGACAGCCTTTATAGATGAGTACGAAGCTTTTCTTGTAAATAAAGACAACAGGGTTCGAATTGAGCAGGCAGATAGCTCTTATGAAGCCATAGCTCGAGGAATTGATAAAAAAGGAGCGCTTATCATTGAGGTGGATGGACAGCAGTCAAAGATTGACTCAGGTGAGGTCTCGGTGAGAGGCGTTTACGGATACACATAGTGCATTGCAATTTTTGGAAGTTGTACTGAATATAATTTTTTGTAAAGGATATATGTAAATGACAGAGGGTACAGTACTTTGCGGCTCAAGCTGCTATACAAAAAAATATTACCTTAATCCAGAATTCGAAGGGTTGCCTCCGATGATAAAGGATGAGATAAAAATCATGTGTGTGCTTTATACCGAAGAGGTTGGCGGCACGATACAGCTTGTATATGATGAAGATGGCAATATTAGAATACTTGTTGATGCCAAGGAGGATGACTGGTATTTCGATGAAATTGGTTCAGCGCTGAAGGTTAAGCAGATGCAGAGAGAGCGCAGAGAATTATTTGAATCCCTGGAGACTTATTATAAGGTGGTTTTCTTAGGTGAGGGATTGTAAATCGTCAGACATATAGGTCGAAATTATTGTTATTTGGAATGAAGAGAGGAAAATATGTTACTTACAATTGATGTTGGAAATACAAATATTACACTTGGTGTTTTTGAAGATGATGCACTTATAGGAACCTTTCGTGTGACTACAAAGATTAGTCGTACATCGGATGAGTTTGGAATTGTTTTTAAAGACATTCTTTCTGCGAATGGTATTGATTCTGCAAAAATTGATGACATAATCATTGCATCAGTTGTTCCTGCAGCAATGCATTCACTTATTAGTTCCTGCATAAAATATTTTAAGATTCAGCCAGTAGTAATTGAAGCTGGTATAAAGACAGGAATTAGAGTTGCTACAGAAAATCCAAAGCAAATTGGTGCAGATAGAATCGTAGATGCAGCAGGTGCATATGAGCTGTATGGCGGGCCATTAATTGTAGTTGATTTTGGAACTGCAACTACATATGATCTTGTGGATGAGAATGGTACATTTCTTGCAGGTGTAACTGCGCCAGGTATTAGAATTAGTGCAAAGGCTCTTACAGAGGATGCTGCCAAGCTTCCTGAAGTTGAGATCAAAAAGCCAGCATCAATTCTTGCAAAGGAAACAATTTCATCTATGCAGGCAGGTATCGTATATGGTCAGATTGGTCAGACAGAATACATTGTTAAGCAGATGAAAAAAGAGAGTGGCTTTGAAAATATCAAGGTCGTTGCAACAGGCGGTTTGGGAATTATGATTGAAAAAGAGACAGATTGTATCGATGTGTATGATCCAAATCTTACTCTTTATGGAATGAAATTTATCCATGATAAGCAGAAGAGATAATTGAGAGAATTATGATAGAACAGTTAAAGATAAAAGATGTAGTATTAGAAAACAATTTGATTTTAGCTCCAATGGCAGGCGTTACAGACCTGCCATTTCGTTTGTTGTGCAAGGAGCAGGGGGCTGGACTTGTCTGTATGGAAATGGTTTCTGCAAAAGGAATCTATTACAACAACAAGAATACTGAGAGTCTTTTGCAGGTAAATGAAAAAGAGCGTCCTGCAAGTTTACAGCTTTTTGGCTCGGACCCAGATATTATTTCTGAGATGGCAAAGCGAATTGAGGACAGAAATTTTGATATTCTCGATATCAATATGGGATGTCCAGTTCCAAAGGTTGTAAATAATGGTGATGGTTCTGCGCTTATGAAGAATCCTGTATTGGCTGGCAAAATAATTGAAAAAACAGCAAACGCAATTAAAAAGCCAGTTACGGTAAAAATACGAAAGGGCTTTGACGATGAGCATGTCAATGCAGTAGAAATGGCACGCGTAGCTCAGGAATCAGGTGCTGCGGCAATAGCTGTGCATGGAAGGACTCGCGAGCAGTTCTATTCAGGTAAAGCCGATTGGGACATTATTGCACAGGTAAAGGCGGCTGTTGATATTCCTGTAATTGGTAATGGTGATATCCAAACAGCCGAGGATGTGATTGCTATGAAAAAGCAGACAAACTGCGATGGCTTTATGATTGGTCGTGGTGCACAGGGAAATCCCTGGATTTTCTCGCAAATTTTGCATTATTTTAAGACGGGTGAGCTGATAGGCAAGCCTCCAATAGAAGAAATGATTCAGACGATGCTTCGCCACGCAAAGCTTCAAATCGAATACAAGGGTGAGTACCTGGGGATTCGTGAGATGCGAAAGCGTGCTGCGTGGTATACGGCAGGCTATAAGGGTTCATCTAAGCTGAGAGGATTGATTAATGATGTGGAGACTATAGAGGAGCTGGAAGAGGCATTTTTGACGCTTGTTAGATAAAATAGAAATTTTAAAAATTCACAAAATAATGAAGATTTCATAAGAATAAAATGGTAGTCTTAAACATGTAAGCAACTAATTTTCTTTGAATGAAATGTGGTTATGAAGGGATGCGGTAAAAAAGCATAAGATTTTTATCGTATCCCTTTATTGTATTAATTTAGACTTTGCGTGAAAGGGGTATTTATTTTATGAAGAAAGCTTTAAAAATTTTTGGATGGATTTTAGCTGTTGTCGGAGTAATAAATGCTGGATATTGGACATTCATCTTTTTTATGATGGAATCGGACTTTGTGTATTTGGGGGAAGTTGGATTAGGTATTCGATATAATTTGGCATTGGTGTTTTTAATTATGGCGGCGTCATTGCGTGTTTTTTCGGCGATAGCGATTACACCACAAGCTGTTGATGAAATAGGTTACGCAAAAGCGCAGAGGATGACATTTCTTAGTTTTATCTTGTTTCTTTTGGCGGAGCTTCAAAATATTGTTTATATATTTATTTTTGCCTCAGCGTTCGTAAGAGGAGTTGAGGGAAGTGGAATATATTCAGCCTTTATGCTTTCAGACATAGTGTTGATAATAATCAGCATTGTTCAGATGACATTATTGCGTAAGTGGAAGAGAAAATATGTAAAAGGTGGTTGGACTGCTAGTAAGAAGTTAATTGGTTTAGGGGCAATTATTGGTGTTGGTGTTTGCATAGTTATTAATCTGATAGTTGGTATTCCATTGATAAAGAGTAATATTCAGATGAAAAATATAGGAGTTTTTCATGAATTTGAATTACAGACTCTTTCGGGTGATGTAGTAACGCAGGAAGACATGAAAGGGAAAGTGACAATTCTAAATGTATGGGAAACGACCTGTAATCCTTGTAAAAAAGAACTACCTGCTTTGGAAACTATTTCGCAGGAGTGTGCTGATACAAATGTTCAAATATGGGGCATGTGCTTTGATTTGATTGATGAAAATGGAGCTGAAGTTGCATCAAAGGAAGAGGCAAAATCAATTATTGATACTAGTGGAGTAACATACACAAATTTGGTTCCTGATGCGAATATTATAAAGGTGCTTGAGGAAGGCATTGAAGCTTTTCCTACTACATTTGTTTTGGATGAGGATGGAAATGTGCTTGAAATAGTGGTAGGAGCGAACGATGAGTCTACATGGAGAACTCTTATTCAAAAATATGAGAATGTGAAATAGAAAGCAGCGAGGAACAAATGATGGGCAATGATAAGCTGAGTAGAAAAGAACGAAAAATAGCAAAAAAGGAACAGAAAAGCCAGATTCTTGCGGATTGGAAAGAAGAAAAGGACGCGAAAAAAGAGGAAAAGTCAGTAAGAAAAAAAGAGCGAAAAGAAAAAAAAGCTTTGATGAAACAACGACGAAAGGCTCGCCCAATATGGCAACGTATGCTGTGTTTTCTCGGGAAAATTGTTGTAGTGTTAGTGTTTTTGTGCATAGTTTTCTTTTTGCTTGGAGGTATGGAAGGACTTTGTACACTTTTTCGTCCGATAATTACCGATATGTATATGGAAGCTGGCTATAAGGAGCCTAATCTTGAGGCTGAGCGAGAATTGATTCCTGCAGATGAGGATGCGCAGAAACGTATTGCAAAAATGAAGGGGTATTCTAAGGACGACACATGGGCAATATATGTGTATATGGTAGGTTCAAATCTTGAAAGTGACGAGCAGAATGATCTTTCAGATATGATGAATACGATATCTTCTTTAAAAAGGGAAGAGAATAAGGAGAAGAAAAAAGCTGATGTATTAGAAATGGTGAAGAACTATTCTGATACAATAAGCAGCGCAGGTCTTGAATTACCAGGACCGATGTATTATGCTGATCCACCACAAGAAGCATCTTCTGAACCAGTTACAAATGATGTGAAGGTATCTACCAGGACGGGTGTTGCTTCAATGGATATAGAAGAGATACGAGAGGTAGCATTACCTGATAATATTAAGTTTGTCGTACAGACAGGAGGTGCAACTCATTGGTCTAATCCACTTGTTAATCCTAATAGAGTTCAAACTTTTGAATTATCCAAGGATAATATAAAAGAGGTTAAAAGTGAGCCGTTGCATAGTATGGCAACAGAAGATTCGCTAACAGATTTTTTGAGTTTTTGTGATAAAAAATATGATGCAGATCACAAAGTTTTGATTCTATGGAATCATGGTGCAGGAGCATTTGGATATGGGCATGATGAAATTCATAATGAGATTTTGTCTATTAATAATATCAAGAATGCGATGTCTGAGGTGTATTCTGCAGATGATAGTAATCCACCTTTTGAGCTAATTGGATATGATGCATGCCTTATGTCTATGGTTGAAGTTTTAGAAAATCTGGATGGTTTTGGAAAATATTTTGTTGGAAGTGAAGAATCAGAGCCAGGATTTGGTTGGTACTATACACCGTGGGTACAGGCTTTGTGCGATAATCCGGGGATGAATGGAGCACAATTAGGACTGGCGATAGCAGATAGCTATATGGATTTTTATGCAAGAATTGAAAACAATATTCCGATAGTTGGCGGAGCATCATCTGTAACAATGTCGGTAATTGATGTGCATAAAGGAGCCAGAGTTGGTAAGTTATATAATAGTTTGATGAAGACGGTATTGAAGAAAAGCTGTGATGACCCAAGTATAATTGCAAAAACTAGTCAGGCGGCGGCTAATTCTATTCATTATGCTGGTGAAAACTATGAAATTTTCAATTCAGTTGATTTGGGACTTTTTATGGATAATATGCCAAAAGAAGTTCAAAAGAAAGCTGATGCTGTGCAAAAAGCAATAGATGATGCAGTGTTGTATGTGCGTTCTGATGATACGTTAAAAGGGTCAAGCGGTATTGCTGTTTATTTTCCGAATTACGTAACTTCATATACATCTGTGTACTATTTGATGGATTATATTACAAACGTTTCTTCGGAAGAAGTCTTGAAGATATTGTATTTTTATAAGGCTGCTGGATGTTTAACTCCTGAAATGGAAGAGTATATGGAGGAAAATAATCTAGGAAAATTAGATAATATAGATTTAACTTATTTGAATAAGGTTTCGAATACGCCGATAAAGGTTTCTGAGGATGGTAATATTTCGCTTAAGGTTTCTAAAACAGCCCAGGCAATGATGCAGCAAAAAGCGATGGCAATTGGAAAAATTGAAGATGATACGATTGTATATTATGGCAGTGATGCGCTTGTAGGAATTGATGATAAAGGATATCTTAATACCGATTTTAATGGTGCATGGCTTTCCCTTAATAATTCATTGCTTGAAGTAAATGTAATTTATGAAAATTCAAATACAATAGCCTATTCGGCTCCAATACTGTTAAATGGAGAAAAAGCAAAAATATATTTTAGTTATAATAAATCCGAGGATAAATTTACAATTCAGGGAAGCTGTGCTGAGCAGGAAATAGAGACTGTAGATTCGCTTGGACGAAATACTACAGAAATTATGCCAGGTAGTAAAATTATTCCACTTCATAGAACTACAGATATGAGTGGCGTTCAGACAGAGGATGATAAAGGTAAGGCTGTGTATTATGATGCCAATACAGTTATAAAAAGACATGCGCTGGATGAAGGAAAGTACATTTCAATGGTTTCATATTCAAGTACACGTGGTGATGAATTTACTACTGGAATAGCAGAATTTACTATGAAGAATGATGAGGTTGTTTCTGCAAAAGTAAATAAAGAGTTTACAGTAATTATGTCAGAATAAAAAATTTTAAGTATATTTTTGGAGGAAAAAAGAATGAAAAAGTTAGTGGGACTGTTTTTTACATGTGTAATGGTTGTTAGTCTGTGCGCTTGTGGCGGTAGTAAATCTGCATATGAAATTTCTGTTGTTGATGAATCTGGAGCTGCAATAGAGGGCGTTCGAGTTCAGATGTGTGATGATAGTACTTGTACGACTGAGGAAACAGATTCTACAGGTGTAGTTGTTTGTGATAATGATGCATCAAGTATAGAGGTACATATTTTAGGTGCACCAAAAGGATATGCTGTTGATACAGAAGAGGTATATGTTGTTGATTCTAATAATAAAAAATTGACAGTTACATTATCACCAGAAAAGTAAGAGTGAATAAATTATAATGGTTAGCTTTTATTGTTATCCATTTAGCTATCATTTTGGAGAAGGATGATGAAAATAAAAAAGAAAAACTTTATAACTGCTAAATACATTTTTGGTGGTCTTTTGCTTTGTTTTATGCTGGCATTTTTGATATATGTCAATGTTACAGAAATAGCTCTAGGAAATTCGACTTTGAGAACTGTTGCTGGAAGTAGTTTTCGTAACGTAACATATTTTCAGGATTTTAGTATGAAAACATTTGAGGGAAAGACTTTTTCCAATGCTGATTTTGCTGGTTATGATGTAATTGTAATTAATGTGTGGGAACCATATTGTTCATCGTGTCTTAAGGAAATGCCTGAATTGGAAGAGTTGTCCAAAGAATATAAGGATAAGGGATTATTGCTAGTAGGTGTACAAGGCAATGCAATTCAGTATCCGCAGGATGTTCAGTTGGGTTATGAAGAAATCGAACCTTTGAATATAACTTTTCCAATGCTATTAGCGGATCAACGTTTTCATGATGAGGTTAGACCATATTTAAATAATGCATTTCCGGGAACCTGGATTTTGGATTCTCAGGGAAATATTCTTGATTTTACTGCTAGTGCAAAAAGCAAGGATGATTGGGCAACATATTTTGATCAATTTCTAAATTAGGAGGTCAAGATGGAAAAACAAAAAAAGTGTTATTTAAGAGGATTCTTACTGATTGTTTTTGCAGTAATGTTTGTTGTAGGTATGTTTTCTCCAGAAGTGAATGTAGTAGTAAAAAAGGCTACGAATATTTGCCTTGAATGTATTGGAATTGGTGGTTGATTTATGGATAAAATAAAAAAGCATAATCGTTTTAGATTGATGGTGCAAGCAATTAGTTTTGCTTTTTCTAATGGATATGTTAATGGATGGATAAAAGGGAAAATATATACAGGTAATGCTAAGAAAATATGTCTGCCAGGCTTAAACTGTTATTCGTGTCCAGGTGCAGTTTTTGCATGTCCTATTGGTTCTCTTCAAGCAGTATTAAGTGATAGAGCATATCATTTTTCATTATATGTATTAGGCTTTATAGGACTGTTTGGAATGTTCTTTGGACGTTTGATATGTGGTTTTATATGTCCTTTTGGATTGATTCAGGATCTCTTATATAAAATTCCTATATTTCGTAAGATAAAGAATTTGCCAGGACACAAGGTGCTTAAATATTTGAAATATGTAATATTAATTGCGTTTGTAATAGTGCTTCCAATGACAATTCTTAATAAGAGTGGAATGGGTTCACCGTGGTTTTGTGAATATATTTGTCCTGATGGTACGCTGCTTGGCGGAATACCTTTGTCGATTGCGAATGCGGATGTTAGAGCTGCAATTAGTTGGAGATTTTGGTTAAAGATTGGAATTTTACTTGTTGTTGTAGTTGGTGCAATTAAAGTATATCGACCATTTTGCAAATATGTGTGTCCCTTAGGCGCTTTGTATTCTTTGGCAAATCCAATTGCATTATATCGATATGAGATTAAAACAGATAAATGTGTAAGCTGTGGATTGTGTCAAAAAGCTTGTGATATGGATATTGAGGTATGGAAGAATCCTAATTCCTTAGAGTGCATTCGTTGTGGAAAATGTAAAGCGGCATGTCCTAAAGATGCTATTGTTTCTACTTGGGATAAGTTTGAGGAAAAAATAACGTCTGAGTGATAGATGTGTGATTTGTTAAAAAGCTTTAGGTTTTTTGTCAGGTTTGACATAAGACTTTAAAATGTCATATAATATCAGAAATTATGAAGTTTTTCGCAAGTGACATTTTTATATAAAGAAAGGAATAGTAACCATGGAAGCTAAGAAAAATTTACTTACTGCAGAAGGTCTTAAGATTTTAGAGGATGAGCTTGAGGATCTTAAGGTAAATAAGCGTAAAGAGGTATCGCAGAAAATCAAGGAAGCCAGAGAGCAGGGTGACCTTTCAGAGAACGCTGAGTATGATGCAGCTAAGGATGAGCAGCGTGATATTGAAGCTCGTATCGAAGAAATCGAGAAGATTTTAAAGAATGCTGAAGTTGTAAGTGACGAGACAGATTCTAAGAGCATTAATATCGGATGGACTGTAACACTTCTTGATATAGAGTTTGACGAGGAAGTTGAGTACAGGATTGTTGGTTCTACAGAGGCAAATTCCCTTAAAGGAAAGATTTCGAATGAGTCTCCAGTAGGTAAAGCAATCCTTGGAAAGAAGGCAGGACAGACAGTTACTGTTGAGACAGAAGCTGGCGAGTTTAAGTACAAAATCGTTTCTGCAAAGAAGTCAAAATAGGATTGAATTATTGTGGCCACTGATGACGTGAGGTTGTCAGTGGTTTTTTGTCTTAGTTGGTAGAAAAAATTTTTTATTGAAATTATAAGGGGTATTGAGAGAGGTCAATATGGAAGAGAGAAAAAAGATAGGTATCATTGCAGCTATGAGTTGCGAAATTGATATTTTAAAGGCTGAATTAGAAGAACCACAGGTTAAAATAATTGCTGGAACTGAATTTCACTACGGTAGAATTGGTAAATATGATGTAGGATTTTTGCTTTGCGGTATGGGAAAGGTTGGCGCTGCAATAGGTGCGCAGGCAATGATAACAGCATATGAGCCAGATTACATAATTAATACGGGCTGCGCAGGAGCACTTTCAGATTCGCTTGATGTAGGAGATATGGTTATTGCAGCTCAGACGGTTGAGTGGGATTTGGATACAATAGATATTGGAAATCCTAGAGGATTTGTTACCGCTCTTGGAAAAATTAGAATGGATGCAGATGAGTGGCTTTCAGTAGAGCTTGAGAAAATTATTGGCGACAATGCCAAAATTGTACGTGGACTTGTAGTTTCAGGCGATCAGTTTGTAGATAAGCCAGAGCAGAAGGCTTTGATTCATGACAGCTTTCCAGATGCTTTATGTGCAGAGATGGAAGGTGCTGCAATAGGTCATGTTTGTCAGCAGAACAAAGTTCCATTTTGTGTAATTCGTTGTATGTCGGATAATGCAAATGGCGATAGTGGAGTGAATTTCGCAGAGTTCGCACCGATGGCAGGAGAAAAGTCTGCAAAATATTTGCTTGAATTTTTGCAGCAGGATTAATTGATAATAGCTGGTATGACTATGTAAAACGAAAATATTCGGATAAACAAAGGTGGTGCGTTCTTGACATGGTTATTCCTTCTAGTCTATAATTATGAAACTGTGTGGACAGACTTAAACATTTTTTGACAACGCATCTTACGTTGTCAATTTTTTAGGTGTGAGAGTTAATTGATATTTGAATAATTTTATGTGCGACATTTGTTGCCATATCAATATATGAAAGAAGGAGTTTAAAATGGCAGAGCAGCAACAGGATATTAATCAGTTACTTAAGGTTCGTCGTGAGAAGCTTTCAGCTTTACAGGAAGCAGGAAACGATCCTTTTACAATTACAAAATATGAGCAGACTCATCACAGCATCGAGGTAAAGGAGCTTTACAATGAGCATGAGGCAAAGCTTCTTGCAGGTAGAGAAGCAGTGAATACTGAGGGAATGGATGAGGATGCTGCAAAGCAGGCAATCAATGATGATTATAATGAGCGTCGTGCAATCATGGATGCTTCACCTATTGATGTAAGTATTGCAGGTCGTATGATGTTCAAGCGTGTAATGGGTAAAGCAAGCTTTTGTAATATCCAGGACCTTAAGGGTAATATTCAGGTTTATGTTGCTCGTGATGCAATTGGTGAAGATTCATATGCTGATTTCAAGAAATCAGATATCGGTGATATCTTTGGTGTAAAAGGCTATGCTTTTAGAACAAAGACAGGTGAGATTTCAATCCATGCTAAGGAAATTACTCTTCTTTCAAAGTCACTTCAGATTTTGCCAGAGAAGTTCCATGGTCTTACAGATACAGATACAAAGTATCGTCAGAGATATGTTGACCTCATTATGAACCAGGAGTCAAAGGAAGTTTTTGTTAAGCGTTCACTTATGATGAAGGAAATTCGTAATTTCCTTGCAGCAAGAGACTTTATGGAGGTTGAGACTCCAATCCTTGTTTCAAATGCAGGTGGTGCAGCAGCTAGACCTTTCGAGACTCATTACAATTCACTTAATGAAGATGTTAAGCTTCGTATTTCTCTTGAGCTTTATTTAAAGAGACTTATCGTAGGTGGTCTCGAGCGTGTATACGAAATCGGTCGTGTATTTAGAAATGAAGGTGTTGATACTCGTCACAATCCTGAGTTCACACTTATGGAGCTTTATCAGGCATATACAGATTATGAAGGTATGATGGAACTCACAGAGTCTATGTTTAAGTACCTTGCAGAAAAGGTAGTAGGTTCTACAAAGTTCAGCTACAACGGCATTGAAATTGATTTTGGTAAGCCATTTGCTCGTATGACAATGACAGAGGCTGTAAAGAAATACTCTGGTGTTGATTTTGATGAAATCGCTGATGATGCAGCAGCAAAAGCTATTGCAGATGAGAAGCACGTAGCTTATGAGGACCGCCACAAGAAGGGTGATATCTTAAACCTCTTCTTCGAGGAGTTCTGCGAGGAGCAGCTTATCCAGCCTACATTTATCACTGATCATCCAATCGAGATTAGTCCACTTACAAAGAAAAAGCCTACAGACCCTACACGCGTAGAGCGTTTCGAGCTTTTCATCAATACATGGGAAATGTGTAATGCATACTCAGAGCTTAACGATCCAATCGACCAGCGTGAGCGTTCTGCTGCACAGGATGCAAATGCTGAAGCCGGAGATGATGAGGCAGAGCACACAGATGAGGATTTCCTCAATGCTCTTGAAATTGGTATGCCACCTACAGGTGGAATTGGTTACGGACTTGATAGATTATGTATGCTTTTGACAGACTCTCAAGCAATACGTGATGTGCTCCTCTTCCCTACGATGAAGACCCTCAAGGAGTAAAACCCAGTGTTTATGCGGGTTAGAGCATATCGGGCACATGATTTTGTAGCAAAAATGTAGCAAATCTGAAATCTTTCACGAGCTTTTATGAGGCTTGACGAGGTTTGCTCCGTTTGATATCTAATAAAATATGGAATAATTTGGACGCTTTTCTAGAAGAAAAAATTCTAGGGAAGCGTCTTTTTTTGTGTCCTAGAGCGGCTTTGCAGACAGTACAGTAAGGAACAAAACATGTAAGGAGATTTTTATGAATGAAACAACGAAACGTGTAGCAATCTCTCCGAGTGACGATGAATCGGAAATCGTAAAGGTTAGGATTCAATCAACTCCGGAAAAGATTAACAATTTCAAAAAATTGATGGAACGATGTGAGGAACTTGGAATGTGCGAAATACAAAACTTTTCAGATATATATTCCAACAAAGGAACAAGCAAGTATTTTAGGGCATATTCAGACATAGCTATAAGAGAAAGAGAGGATTAAAGAATGAACACAGCGAAAAGTGCAAATTGCAAAGTTATTATCGTAGCCAATCAAAAAGGAGGAGAGGGATCGAAAATTTACAGTATTGGAACACATCGGTTTATAGAGCTTGCCAGAGATGCTGGAGCAACGTATAAGGTTAATGAAGGAACTGGAGGTATGGTTCTTGTTAATTTGGAGATATTTGATGCTTATATGGAA
>JAZLJM010000090.1:0-15655 GCA_045617805.1 Pseudobutyrivibrio sp. | reverse complement strand
AAAACAGATAAGATATCTCAACATATATGGCATACACCATAAAAATACACTCTAATTCAGTAAAATATTAAATTTTCAAGGTTCATATATAAAATAGGTCATACTAAAATGCTAGTATTGACCCCGGCATCATGACATTGGGCTTAAAGCCTGGTTTTTATTATCGTGCACGTCCACAACACTGCTTATATTTAAGCCCTGAACCACAAGGACATGGATCATTAGGAAATACCTTTTTCTCGGCACGCTTTGTAGGTGCCTTTGTTGCAGAATCGTCTTTATTTGTTCCTGTAACCTTTCCCTGCTCTTCACGCTCGATTTTGCGCTCAACTCTAACTCTGTAGAGAAGTGTAAGTGTATCATTTATGATGGCAGCATTCATGGCATCCATCATGTCGTAGCTTGCCATTTTGTATTCATCGACTGGGTTACGCTGTGCGTATGCCTGGAGACGAATTGAAATACGTAAGTGCTCCATGTCGTCGATTTCTTCCATCCACTTGCGGTCGATAACACGGAGAAGAATTACTCGCTCAATTTCTCTCCACTGCTCAGTATCTGGAAGCTCTTTTGATTTTTCATCGTAAAGCTTAAGTGCTATTTCTGTAAGCTTCTGCTTGAGCTGTGCTTTTGTCTTGATATCACCAATTGAAAGATGTGTCATTACTGGAACTGGGATAACAGGACATAAGATATGGTTAAGCTCCTGAAGCTCCCACTCTGCTGTTTCAACATCATCTGGAATTGTTTTCTCGACACATTCATCAACCTTATCCTCAATCATTCCAAGGATTTGATCATGCATATCCTCGCCCATAAGAACTCTGTGACGCTGCTTGTAAATAAGCTCACGCTGCTCATTCATTACCTGATCATAATCAAGTAAGCTCTTACGTGCTGAGAAGTTATTCTCTTCTATCTTCATCTGAGCCTTTTCGATAGTGCTTGATAAAAGCTTGTGAGTAATAGGCTCGCCCTCTGGAATACCAAGAGAGTTAAATACATTAATAAGCTTGTCCTGTCCGAAAAGTCTCATGAGATCATCTTCGAGCGCGATGAAAAATTGTGACTCACCAACATCACCCTGACGACCTGCACGACCTCTAAGCTGATTATCAATACGACGTGACTCATGACGCTCAGTACCGATGATTTTAAGACCACCAGCAGCTCTTGCTTCTTCGTCAAGCTTGATATCAGTACCACGACCAGCCATATTTGTTGCGATAGTAACAGCACCATGCTTTCCAGCCTCTGCTACGATTTCAGCTTCCTTTTCATGGAACTTGGCATTAAGTACATTGTGCTTGATACCTTCCTTCGAAAGAAGACGAGATAACTCTTCTGAAATATCGATATTAACAGTACCTACAAGTACTGGCTGTCCCTTTTCGTGTGCAGCTTTAACCTGGTCAACAACAGCCTTGTATTTTTCCTTTTTAGTTTTGTATACGATATCCTCGTGGTCGATACGCTGTACTGGTCTGTTTGTAGGAACCTCAACAACGTCCATACCATAGATATCTCTGAACTCCTGCTCTTCTGTAAGAGCAGTACCTGTCATACCAGCTTTTTTATCATATTTGTTAAAGAAATTCTGGAATGTAATATTTGCAAGAGTCATTGACTCATTTTTAACTGCAACATGCTCCTTTGCCTCGATAGCCTGATGCAAACCGTCAGAATAACGACGGCCAGGCATAATACGTCCGGTAAAGGAATCAACGATAAGTACCTCATCATCCTTTACAACATAATCCTGATCTCTAAACATAAGATTATGTGCACGTAAAGCTAAAATAATGTTGTGCTGAATCTCGAGATTCTCAGGGTCAGCAAGGTTTTCGATATGGAAGAATTTCTCAACCTTTTCAACACCTGATGCTGTGAGGTTTACAACCTTGTCCTTTTCATCGACAATGAAATCACCTGTCTCATTTCTCTCGATACCCATGATTGCATCCATCTTTGAAAATTCAGGAAGATCCTCGCCACGCTTAAGCTGACGAGCAAGCACATCACAAAGCTCATAAAGCTTTGTAGACTTTCCTGACTGACCAGAAATAATAAGTGGTGTTCTAGCTTCATCAATTAGAACTGAATCGACCTCATCGATGATACAGAAGTGAAGTCCACGCTGAACTAAATCCTTCTCATAAACACACATATTATCACGAAGATAATCAAAACCTAATTCATTGTTTGTGATGTATGTAATATCACATCTATAGGCTTCCTGACGCTCAGCCTTTGTCATATCATTAAGAACTACACCAACAGTAAGTCCAAGGAATCTGTGTACCTCACCCATCCACTCGGCATCACGCTTTGCGAGGTAGTCATTTACCGTTACGATGTGAACACCTTCACCAGCGATAGCATTAAGATATGCAGGAAGAGTAGAAACCAAAGTCTTACCTTCACCAGTACGCATCTCAGCGATACGTCCCTGATGCAAAATGGTACCACCAATAAGCTGTACTCTAAAATGCTCCATACCAAGAGCACGCTTTGCACCTTCTCGAACAACCGCGTATGCCTCAGGCAAAAGAGAATCAAGTGTCTCTCCTTCCTGATAACGCTTCTTAAATTCTTCTGTCTTACCACGAAGCTCATCATCAGAAAGAGCCTGCATCTGTGGTCTCAAGCTTTCAATTTTATCAATAATTGGCGCAATACGCTTGAGCTCGCGCTCAGAGTGTGTACCAAATACTTTATCAATAAATCCCATAATCATTTTCTCCTTACCGGGAATACCCTAAAAACTTCTTCTATTCTAGCAGATTTTAGGCTTATTCTCAACCAAAAACCATGCTCCATTCCACCTGCTACAGAAATTTTAATAATTATTTAATAATTATTAAATACGTTAAATTTCTTCTTAAAAAATTTCATTTCATTGGAAATTATCTTTCAAATATGGCAAAATCATTTTATGAATATATGAGAAGATTGCTACGCAAAATGCGAGCCTTTCTAAAAGAAATCGTATTATCGAAAGGAGATAAAAATGGTTTATTCATACAAAACAAAAGGAACCTGCTCAGTTCAAATTGATGTTGAGCTAGATGGTGATATTGTAAAAGATGTTAAATTCTACGGCGGATGCCACGGAAATCTTCAGGCAATACCAATCCTTGTAAAAGGACTTACTGTAGATGAAGTTATTAAAAAGCTTCGCGGTGTTAACTGCAATGGTCGTGGAACTTCATGTGCTGACCAGCTTACTTATGCAATCGAGGAAGCTTACAAGAATCAATAAAAGCCTTAGTCTTAATTAAAAGTGCGTACCTCTAATTGATTTTCCAATAAGAGGTACGCCTATTTTTTCAAGACAAAGGCTTTTTATTTTCCTCTACGATCATACTGACCCTGCTCGTAGAATCTCTTCTTATCTTCGTACATTTCTTCATCAGCTTTTGCAACTAAATGCTCAAGTGAACAGTCTGGATTGTTCTCTTTTGACGCAACGCCAATTGACATACTAAGCTTCATTGTCACAAACGCAGGATTCGACCACTTAGAAACATCATCCTTCAGCTTCTGAATCATAACTTCAAGCTCTTCACCAGCCATATCCACCAGTACGACAAACTCATCACCGCCCATACGGAATATGTTTTCTGGATTAGCATTTTTCATAAGACAGCTTGCAGCACCCTGCAATAAAGCATCGCCCGCCTCATGTCCCATAGTATCATTGTAATACTTTAACATATTTACATCACAGTAGATTACCACCAGATTCTCAAATGAGGCTTTTCTATGTGCATCCTCCAAAAGCATTTCATATGCATGACGATTTCCAATTCCTGTCAAATCATCATAATTTACTTTCTTTGTAACACTATCAAGCTCAGCCTCTTCCATAGATGTAAACTTTATGCGATTAATTAAAAGTGCAATATGTGTAACTACAATAAAGAAAAGTGCTACTGCAAACAAATCAATAAATAGATTGCTTGACGATACAAGTACATATGCAATAACTGTAGCCGCCACAAAAACTATACCTAGTACAAATCCCAAAAAGAAAATTTTTCTTTTTTTGCTATCTGCATATTGTCTAATGTCATTAAATACAACTATTGCACACACAATCAATCCTAATAAACTCAAGGAATGCGCCAGATACAAAACATATTTCCAATTATCAATACCAAGCATCAATAAAAGAAAATCAACTGTTACAATCGTCCACAGCACTTCCTTTGAAATATTCAAAAGCTTGTTATTATTCTGGTGCAGCAATGCTAATAACGTCAAAAATAGTGGCATCATAAGCATCAGACAAAAGTAATCCAATATCTGAAATAGTATTGTACTACGTGTAATTGCCTCAAAAATTGTTGTATTACACAAAACCCATACAGCGGAAACAACTGAGAAGAGACCATAGCAGCATAATGACTTGAAAAATAAATCATTTCTAAAAATTATTTTTCTTTGAACAATTATTATCGCTACAATCGTCTCAATCACTCCAAAGGAAAGAAACATAAAAATGAATATAAGTAATACAGCATTTGTCTTTATGATTGAATATATGTAATTAGGTAAATTATCAATAAGAATTTCATTGATGCCAGAACCATAAAGAGATTTCTCCATAGTGACATCAATATCAATCTTGCCCCAACTATACTCTTCTTCAAGTGGAATTATTATCAAGGTTTCTCGAAAGCCAAGCTTCTTGCCCAAAAATAATATTGATTTCGGCGAATAAAGTGTATTTCCATTTACACTCACATGTATTGCAGAATTTTTTGCTTTGATAATAAGGCAGTCATTATCGAATAACTTTGGCAAATTATTTTGCATAGAAACACTTGCAGGTCCGGAAATCGGCAAAGAAGTAATATCCTTTTCCACTCTCCAGCCTGTGTCGAGATTAACACCCTTATGAATTGCAAATTTTCCAACTGAAAAGCTTGTAATAAACATACATAGTAACATCACGATAATAACAAGTCGTATTACTACAAGCATTTTCCCCTTAAATATATTTGTCATATACATCCCCAAAATATAGTAATGCCACTAGGAAAATCCTTTGTGGCACTACATAATTATTTTCTTCGAATAGCGATATAAGATTTCACTACATCAACAAGCTTGTCGTAGTCCATCGTAGCTGTATTTAAGCAAAAATCATAATTTGTCGCATCGTTCCACTCCTTATGCGTATAATGCTTATAATACTCAGCTCGAGACTTATCTATTTCGTGCTTACGCTTCAAAAGCTCTGCATCTGTGCCACTCACCTGATTACGAAGTCGCACCATGCAATCCTCCTCTGTTGCGTAAAAGTACAACGAAATTACATCTTTATTATCCTTTAAAATGTAATCCGCACAACGACCAACTATAATGCAGTCACCACTTGCCGCCATCTCCTTGATTACTTCAGCAGTAAACTCAAATAAATTATCATCTGAGGTATACTTTGAACTGCTTGGCGAAAGTGTTTTCCCTTTATAATTTCCTTTAATTTTTTTAAATATTCCATTTAGCTTCTCATCAGTTACACCAAAGAGTCCCTCATTGATGCCACTTTTCTCTGAAGCAAGCTTTACAATATCCTTATCAAAATATGGAATATTCAAATTTTCAGAAAGCATCTTTGCTAAAGTTCTTCCACCAGAACCATAGCTTCGTGCAATTGTAATAATAAGCTTCTGTTCACCCATGTAATCACCCCCGTATTGTAATTACTCACCCAAGTATGCCTTCTTAATCGAATCATCATTCATAAGGCTACTTGCCTCACCTGATAATACGATATTTCCAGTCTCGAGAACATATGCTCTATCTGCAATTTCTAAGGCTTTTTTAGCATTCTGTTCTACCAAAAGAACTGTTGTACCACTCTTAGAAATAGTTTGAATGATATTGAAAATTTCCTCAACAAAAATTGGAGACAATCCCATTGATGGCTCATCCATAAGGATAATTCTAGGCTGACTCATAAGGGCACGTCCCATCGCAAGCATCTGCTGTTCGCCACCAGAAAGTGTTCCAGCAAGCTGTTTGCTTCTCTCCTTTAGTCTTGGAAATCTCTCATAAATCATTTCAAGTGTATCTGCTATTTCTTTCTTGTTACTTCTAGTATAAGCGCCCATTTTCAAGTTTTCAAGAACTGTTAATTGTGCAAATACTCTTCGTCCCTCAGGTACGTGTGCCATACCCATCGAAACTATTTTATGACCAGGAATTTTAGTGATATCTGTCCCCTCTAAAAGCACTTCACCTGACTTTGGTGAAAGCATTCCTGAAATTGTCTGAAGGGTAGTTGTCTTTCCAGCACCATTGGCGCCGATTAATGCAATAATCTCACCCTCGTTTACATCAAAGGAAATCCCCTTTAATGCCTGAATAACACCATAATTTACTACTAAATCTTTTACTTCTAATAATGCCATCTCAATCCTCCTATTCACCCAGGTATGCCTTGATTACTTCAGGATTGTTCAGAACCTCACTTGTTTTACCCTGAGCTAAAACTCTACCAAAATTGAGTACTGTGAGCTTCTCACAAATTCCAGAAACAAGCTTCATATCGTGCTCAATAAGAAGAATTGTAATACCAAATTCTTTTCTGATAAGAGCGATTGTTTCCATCAATTCCTTTGTCTCATTTGGATTCATACCAGCGGCTGGCTCATCTAAAAGTAAAAGCTTTGGACCTGTAGCAAGAGCTCTTGCAATCTCAAGCTGTCTCTGCTTTCCATAAGGAAGATTTGATGCAAGCGTATCAGCCTCAACCTCAAGACCAAACACCTTTAAAATTGAGAGAGCTTTTTCATCCATCTTGCGCTCAGTATCATAGTATTTTCTAAGTCTTAAAATACCTGTAGCTGTAGAATAATCATATTGATTGTGCAAACCAATTTTTACATTATCAAGTACTGACTGCTCGCCAAAAAGACGAATATTCTGGAAAGTTCTTGCGATACCTGCCTTATTGATTTCAGCAGTTTTCTTACCAGCAATATCAGCACCATCAAGCTTGATTGTGCCATCTGTCGGAACATAAATCCCTGTAAGCATATTAAAAACTGTAGTTTTTCCTGCTCCGTTTGGTCCGATAAGACCATAAAGCTCACCTTGTTCTATTTTTAACTCAAACTCATCAACAGCACGAAGACCGCCGAAAGAGATTCCTAAATTCATTACTTCAAGAAGTGCCATTACATTGCCTCCTTCTTTGC
The DNA here is from genome assembly GCA_045617805.1 of Pseudobutyrivibrio sp. Taxonomy (GTDB): domain Bacteria; phylum Bacillota; class Clostridia; order Lachnospirales; family Lachnospiraceae; genus Pseudobutyrivibrio. The sequence goes on along the minus strand of JAZLJM010000090.1, from coordinate 8,444 downwards.
GTTCTTTTTGTTCTTAATAAACTGCTTAAGACCGTGCATCTGTCTCCATTTAAGTACATCAGGAGACCAGTTGAAAAGCATAAGCGCGATTAAAACAATAGAGTAAATCAACATACGATAATTTGATAATCCTCTTAAAAGCTCTGGCAGCATTGTAAGAATTGTAGCCGCAATAACAGAACCTGAGAAATTACCTATTCCACCTAAAACAACATATACAAGAATCATAATTGACATATTATATCCAAAGTTGTTTGTATTTGCTGTAAGTGCAGACAGATTGTGTGCATAAAGCACGCCGCCGACACCTGCAACAGCAGCCGAAATTGTAAAAGCAATAAGCTTATAACGAGTAATCGGTAAACCAACTGTCTGTGCTGCAATACTATTATCTCTAATCGCCATAACAGCTCTACCTGTTCTGGAATTAACAAAATTGTGCATCAAAATCAAAACCAAAATCAGGATAATAACAGCAATAGTAAATGTAGACTGACGAGGTGTTCCTGTAATTCCCTGTGCACCATTTACAATCACCTTACCATCAATATCCATATTAAGACTCATCTGATCCTTCATAGAAAAATGAAAACCATTTGAATCCTGTCCAATATAAAGAACGTTCAAAACATTCTTAATAATCTCGCCAAAGGCAAGTGTTACGATAGCAAGATAATCACCATTTAATCTAAGAACCGGAATAGCAATCAAGAATCCAAAAAGTGCAGCCGCAGCAATTCCCACTAAGAACGCAAGTAAGAATCTAATGCCATCTGGCATACTATTTTCAAATACCTTTGAGAAAAAAGCTGAAGTAAATGCACCAATCGCCATAAAACCAGCATGTCCTAAAGAAAGCTCTCCTAAATATCCAACACACAAATTTAAACCTACTGCTACAATCGAGTAAGTTACTACAGGAACTAAAAGGCCTGACATAAGCGAGCTCAAGCTTCCTGTACTATCTAAAATCTGCATAACAGAAAATACTAAAAGAATAACTCCAATTGAATATATTAAGTTCTGTGTAGGTTTGTTAAGTTTTTTAAATAATTCCATAGCTACCTCCTACACCTTCTCTTTGATTTGCTTGCCAAGAATACCCGTAGGTTTTACAAGCAATACGATAATAAGTACTGCAAAAACAATTGCATCCGCTAACTGACTGGAAATATATGCCTTTGCCAATATCTCAATAACACCAAGTAATAAGCCACCAATCAAAGCTCCTGGGATAGAACCGATTCCACCAAATACTGCCGCAGTAAAAGCTTTAATACCTGGCATTGAACCTGTATATGGAGTAAGTGATGGATATGACGAACAAAGAAGAGCACCCGCTATTGCAGCAAGTCCAGAACCAATAGCAAAAGTGAGTGAAATTGTCGCATTTACATTGATACCCATAAGAGAAGCAGCATCCTTATCCTCAGAAACAGCTCGCATAGCCTGACCTGGCTTTGTTCGCATGATAAAGAACATCAAAAAAGCCATGATAACAATACAGGTTACAATTGTAACAATAGCTGTTCCTGTGATATTAAGAGAACCAGAAGCAAGTGAAATGCCCTTCCACTTTACAACTGAAGTAAACGATACTGGATTAGAACCAAAAATCAAAAGTGCAATATTCTGTAAGAAATAACTTACACCGATTGCAGTAATTAAAACTGCAAGATTACTGGCTTTTCTAAGTGGCTTGTAAGCAATCTTTTCTATAATCACTCCAAGAGCAGTACAACATACAATAGCAATAATGATAGAAGGGATTGCTGGCAGACCTGAATTTGCCATGCACATAAATACGATATAGGAACCAATCATGATGACATCACCATGAGCAAAATTGAGCATTTTGGCAATACCATAAACCATGGTATATCCAAGGGCAATGATCGCATATACACTACCCAAACTCAAACCATTAATTAAATAGTTTAAAAATTCCATAACTCTTTCTCTCTTTCAAAAGATATACGATAAAATCCAATCTATATAACGACACAAAGCAGCCCCTTCACGAAGCTGCTTTACATCTTTAGATTTTAATACAACTATTTTAACAAAATAGTCTTTAATTCAAAATTACTGAACTGATACGTAAGCACCGTCCTTGATAATTACAGCCTTTGGAGCCTTAGAAACCTCACCCTTATCATTCCATGTCATAGCAGAACCTGTAAGACCATCAAGTTCAATTTCCTGAATTGACTTAATAAGTGCATCGCAGATATCGGCATTTGAAGCATCCGGCTTAAGATTTGCTTTTTCGATTGCCGCTTTAAGGATATAAACTCCATCATAAGCATCTGCTGCAAACTGGTTAGGTGTTACCTTGTATGTTGACTCAAACTTTGTTACGAAATTTACAGTAGCATCATCTGTTGCATCTGCTGCAAATGGTGTAAGAAGATATACACCCTCAGCTAATGATGTATCAAAGTTTTCAACATCAAGAATACCATCCATACCATCTACACCAAAGATTGTTGCATCAAAGCCCATCTTATCAGCCTGTGTAAGAACGATAGAAATCTCTGTATAGTAGAAAGGTAAGAATAATAAATCAGCGCCTGCTGACTGACACTTCTGAAGCTGAGTAGTAAAATCAGACTTTGAATCAGCAGTAAATGCCTCAGTAGCAACAACCTCAAGCCCCTTCTTCTGAGCCTCAGCTACGAATGTATTACAAATTCCTGATGAATATGCATCCGATGAATCATAAATTACACCAACCTTTGATGCAAGACCATTATCAGCGATATAATCTGCAGAAACTGTTCCCTGGTTAGGGTCTGAGAAACAAATCTGGAAAATATTATCATGACCTTCTGTTACTGATGTAGATGAAGCAGAAGGTGTAAGTGTAAAGATTCTGTCATTATCTGCCTCAGCAGCAACTGCTGCACAAGGAGTAGATGTAACTGTACCGAGAAGAATCTGCATACCCCAATCCTTAAGTGTATTGTAAGCATTTACAGACTTCTGAGCATCGTGTTCATCATCCTCGAACTTATACTCAATCTGGCATCCATTGATACCGCCCTCAGCGTTGATTTCATCAACAGCAATCTGAATAGCGTTCATAACGCCCTGACCGTACTGAGCTGCTGCACCTGTTGTAGGTCCAACACCACCGATGTACCATTTCTGGTCATCCTTTGCTGCATTTGAGCCCTTACCACAGCCTGTAAACATAGTAGCAACCATTGCTGCTGCAAGAGCTAAGCTTAACAATCTCTTTTTCATAGTATTTCCTCCCAGGAATTTTTTTAAACTCAATATAATATAATTACTGAAAATGTTGTGTTTTTGCATCAACACAACATTTTTATTTTATGACAATATTGTCAAATCGTCAACAAATACGCCTACTCCCATAGGCAAACACAATAAATATAGTGGTGCAAGCCCAAACACTACCTCAAGTCAAAACACCTATTCCACTTTTTCCTGCATATAGTATTCTAGGATTTTATCCTTGGCACCAAGAAAAACCTCCACCAATGTAGGATCAAAGTCCTCACCAGCACCGTCTTCAATAATAGAAAAACATGTATCAATCGGCATCGCATCTCTATAGCAACGCTTTGCTGATATTGCATCAAACACATCAGCAATCGCCATAATTCTAGCATGAAGCGGAATTTCTTCTCCTTTTAATCCATCAGGATATCCCTTTCCATTCCATTTTTCATGATGATGTCTTGCAACCTCGTATGCAATTTGTTGAAAATCTTCTTCGCCAATACCGCCAAAGTTTTTCTTGATAATATCACCACCCACAGCTGCATGTGTTTTCATGATCTTATATTCCGTATCTGTAAGCTTCCCCGGCTTTTGAAGTATGGCATCCGGAATAGAAATCTTACCTATGTCGTGCATCAACGCTGCTTTTTTTATATTTTTACAATAATCAGCACTTAACATCGTGCGATATTTTGAATGCTTTCGAAGCTCATTTATAAAGATTTTTACATAACCACGGCTTCTATCGATATGTCCACCAGTGTTATCATCACGATTTTCTACCAACGTCGCAAATCCAGCTATCATCTCCTCATTGTATTCCTGCATATATTTAATAGACGGATTTTCAAATGTAATATAAATACCCATTACTGAAAGTGTAGGAAGTAACGCCGATAACAGTAATTCAGGATTAATTACCTGTGCGACTAGACCAATAAGCACCACTGAATAGAAAAACAGGATACTTATCATATTATCCTTTTCAACAGTTCTCCTGTATACCAACAAAATTATTATCGAAATAAGCGAATGAAAAATCATCGACCCAAAACAAATATAAGCAGGAATTCCAAAGGAATAATTTGAAATTGTTCCTTGAACATAATATAACTTCTTTATAAAAACAAGGATTAGAATTTCCAATATGATTCCCGGGTAAAAAAATATTGAGCGCATTCTCTTACTAACTTTGCCTATCGTTTGAGTAAAAGTGTACTGATACACAATGATACTAACCGCATTTGTCAACAGAATAAAAAGTGCATGTAAAAACAAATTCACACTCTCTGGAACAAAATCCAAATGATTAACAGACCAAGCTGTTACTCCATCAAAAACAAGAGACCACGGAGCCACTATAAGCAATGCATCAAAATACTTATTGCAATTGTAGCCTTGACGACTTGTATCCCTGACATAGAAAATAATAAAATATAGAACAACAACCAGACATCCTAACTGTAATTTAAATTCGAACAACTTCTATCACCTCACTTTGCGGTAATTTTTCCTCATCCAAAATATATGGTCCAAATGACACTCTTTTTAATGCTGTCACCTCTCGACCAACTGCGAAAAACATTCTCTTTACCTGATGAAATTTTCCCTCATGGATTGTAATATAACACGTATTCCCACCGTCATATTCCACACTCGCAGGCAAAGTATTTTCTCCCTCACCAATATGAACACCCGACTCTAATGCATCGACATCTTCTTTTGTCAATTTCCCATCAAGTGTAACAAAATATTTTTTATCCACATGCTTTTTAGGAGAAAGCATATCGTGTGCAAGTGCACCGTCATTCGTAATCAAAAGAAGACCTGTTGTATCTTTATCAAGTCTGCCAACAGGTGATAAACCTCTTGGTGCATCAGGACACTTTTTATAAAAAATATCCATTATGGTAGTTTGTGAATCATCCTCTGTAGCTGTAATAACACCAGCCGGTTTATTAATTAAGTAGTATGCAAATTTACGATACCTGTACTCTTTTTTAGCATAAGTTATCACTGCTGTTTCTTCATCAACCTTCGTCTCAGGCTTAAGAATTTTTTCTCCATTAACACAAATAAGACCCCTCTTAAGAAGAGTCTTAACTTCAGAGCGCGTTCCGATATTTAATTCCACTAAAAGCTTATCAAGTCTAATAATTTGCCTCTTTCTATAAATAAATGTATAACTACTAATTTGCAATCACTTCAACACCTGTCTCTGTGACAAGCACCTGATATTCCCACTGTGCAGAAGGCTTTCCATCGAGAGTATAAACCTCCCAACCGTTTCCAGCATCAGTACGTATCTTCTGGGTTCCCATATTTACCATAGGCTCAATCGTAAACATCATGCCAGGAACAAGCAGCATCTCTGTACCAGGTTTTGTATTGTAGCCAACCCAAGGATCCTCATGGAATTCAAGACCAACTCCATGTCCACCAATCTCACGAACAACAGTATATCCATTTGCATGAGCATGCTCACAAATTGCTGCTCCTACATCACCCAAAAATCCCCAAGGCTTAACCTGCTTCAAACCTAAGTCGCAGCATTCCTTTGTAACCTCAACGAGCTTTTTCTTTTCTGGATCAACATCACCAATCATAAACATACGGGAGGAATCGGAAAAATATCCATCCAAAATTGTTGAACAATCTACATTTATGATATCACCACTTTTTAAAATAACATCCTTTGAAGGAAAGCCATGACAAACCTGGTCATTTACAGATGTACATACACTGTATGGAAATCCTTCGTAGTTCAATGGTGCAGGTATACCACCCATCTTTGTAGTTGTATCATAAACAATTTTGTCTATCTCAGCAGTATTCATACCCTCACAAATCACTTCAGCCACAGCATCAAGACATGCCATATTGATTACTGCACTTTCTTTTATCTTTGCAATCTGCTCAGGAGTCTTTAAAATATCATGACTTGGAACCTTATGACCTTGTCTTGCAAAACTCTCAATTTTTCTATCCATAGCCTCGTGGCACTGCTTGTACTTTCTTCCGCAGCCACACCAGCAAGGGTCATTTCTTCCAATTTTTATCATTTCAAAAGCCTTCTTTCTTTCCTTACTTCTCTTTCTTTTTCTCATGCTCAAAGCCATTTATTGCATTGAATTTTTTATGCGTTAAGGTGATGTCTCCCATAACAAATCTGTCCCAGATTTTCTCTATGGAAACCTCGTGCTCTTTTAAGAGCTGACTATAACCATATCCATCATATTTATACGATGCTAAGGTATCGTTATTTTCATTTGCAATATATATCTCATATTTTTCTGCAATTGCTATTTTTTCAATCTGGGCATTTATCACATCTTCGCTGGCAGGCAGCTTCTCCCACTGCTCATCAAGCAAATCCTCCCAAAAATCTGTCTTGGCATTTTCCAAATCACGCTTATCCAAAGCAGTAAGCTCGTCGATGCCCTCTTTTACAGCCAACTGATAATATAACTCATCATGAATCGCCATATTAATAACAACATCTTTTGCTTCCGATTGGATAAATGTATCATTTGTATGAATATTCCAGTAGTCCTTTGTCGAACCAGGATTATAAATCTTTGCCTGCTCTTCAACTACACGTTCCTCATACAAAATATAAAATGCCAAATCCTCAAAAACAAGCGTCTTTCCATCTACTGTTGCTACAACTTCTTCTTTTTGCTTGGCGTAGTCGACTCTTGCTCTTGTCCCTTGATATTTCATAAAAGCAAAACCGAGAGTTAAAATGCATATTATTAATACAATTATTTTAACAATCTTCGCTCTTTTTTCTTTCATTTATAGTACCCTTCGAATAGTGACAATAGGATGACAATTTACAGAACGATAATTGGTAATACCAGTCGCTGTACTCTGTGCCTCTACAATCGTGCCATTCCCTTGATAAATCGCAACATGACCCGGATAACAAACAATATCTCCTGCCTGCATATAATTATAGCTAACCTCATTACCAACATTTCTGAAAGAGCCGGAAGTCATTCGTTTTCCATAATTAATACCATAATTTGCAAGAACACCCTGCACGAAGCCAGAACAATCGCAACCACCTGTAAGCGAATTTCCGCCCCAAACATATGCACCACCAACGTATTGATTTGCATTTGAAACAACAGATGAGCCTGAAATACTTGTCGTCTTTCCAGGATTAAGATTGCCATTTACATTGTAGCCACCACCAGCAGTTCTAAGCCCCTTGTTCTGAGCAGATTGTGATGCACGTCTCAATGCCGCCTCTCTTGCAGCAATTTCCTTTGCTTCTTTTAATTCCTTGTCGAGGTCCTTCATCTGACCCTTCTTAGTAGCAAGCATCGAATCAAGAGATGCCTGCTGTGATTTCAATTCACCCTTGCTGGCCTTTAACGATTCCATCTCTTCATCAAGAGCTTTTGCAAGCTCTTCAATCTCAGCCTGCGTAGCCTGGAACTGATCTAGCTTTTCTCTATCATAATCATAAACATTGCTAACATATTCCAAACGATTTAAAAAATCACTAACACTTCCAGATTCCAGTAAAATCTCAAAAATACTCTCATCTGGTTTTTCATACATATACTGAATTCTGATTTTCATCGACTCGTACTGCTTAGCACAAGCAATCTGCGCTTCCTGCAAAGACTGCTGTGTCGATTCTATTTCTGCTTGAGTTTCAGAAATCTCATTTTCGAGTTCTGTTATCTCAAGTACAAGTGAATACAACTCTGAATCCAATTCATCTATCTGACTCTGCAATTCCTTTTGATCCTTTTGAATCGTAGAAATCGACCTAACCGCCTCAACATCACTATACGAAGAAGTCGCCAAAGCACCAATAAGCATAGTGCATAATGCAATTTTCCCGAATCTCGTATACTTCATTCTTCTATCTCCAAACTATATCTAGTCAAAATTATACTCTTTCACTATTTAATATTACTTAATATAGCGTCCTGTGTAAACCAACGACACAAAATTTCAATATTTATTTTTAACACGCAAGGACCTATTTCCTAAAAAACGGTAAAAAAAACATCTCGCATCCAAAGTGTACCGACCCGGTAGTTTGACAGTTAAATATTAGAAAAATCTTTGCAGGCCTTGAAAAGCCTGTATTTTTTTGTCAAATTTTATTTGATTATATGTGGCGATATATGGCGATATGTGATATAATAAGCATATCGGAGGTGTGCCATGAA
>JAZLJM010000089.1:0-2511 GCA_045617805.1 Pseudobutyrivibrio sp. | reverse complement strand
TGGGAAAGAATACTCAGAAGTATCAATACCATAATGCTGGCATACAACATAAGCTACTGATTCTGCTTCACATTCTTTCTGATTTCTGGACTTCTTATCGCTGTCTGCATTCATCGCTTCCTTGTTGTGAAGAGACGCATGACTGGCCTCATGAAGTGCAGTCTTTACAGTCTGTGCTTCGCTCATTCCTTCCTGAATTGCAATTCGATTTTCCTCTACCTGGAAATATCCCTTTGCACCAGATTCGATATTTTCAAATGAAATTGGAACCGGACTGGCCTGCTTAATTGCCTCCATAAGTGTTGCATATCCTTCTACAGATCCGGTAAGTTCATCCACACCAAGTCTTGGCACAGGCTCACCTTCTGTCTGAGAAATATCAAAAGTACTTACTGGCTTAAAAGCATTTACCTTAACCTCTACTACTTCCTTCACAGGTTCACCGTCTTTATCAAGCACAGGCTTTCCGTCAGCCCCAAGCTTATCCTGTTCTCTCTCCATCTTATATGGAGCAGGTGCCATGACGCGGATACCCTTTTCACCCTTCTTTACAAAGCGGCCCATTTCTTTCCATCCGGTAAAGGACTGACACATAGTTGCATCGGGCTTTTGCATCATAATAAGAATCTGATTATTAATGGAATACCTTGGCATCTTGGCACAAAAATCCAAATATGCCTTATAATTCTCTCCCTGGAATACATCCTTTACACCAGCCTCAAGCTTCTGTGCCATCTGGTCCATTTCCTGCTTTCTGGCTTCAGCTGCAGCCTTTGGATCAAATTTACTCTTATCAAAATCTGCCATATTATTTCACCCCTTTCTGTGATTTTTCCTTCAATTCCTGAAGTTTGTTTTTAATAGATTTGCTCTTTGTGGTTGTCGCATTTTTTGCGACAGTTCCCTTATTCATGCCCTTGGCATATTCTGTGTATCTTGACTTTCTACCCATTGTTTTTCCTCCATTCAAAAAGGGCGACCACACAGCCGCCCCTGATTTATTGCATAAAAAAAGGCAGCTGACTTAAAATCAACTGCTCTATAGCTATGTTATTATTTAATTATGGTTTGTCCGTAAATTTCAAGTTTCTTGTCTAACGCATCAGCTCGACAAACTGAAAGTTTCTATTGCTTTACAAAATTGGAAACTATGTGCTTTTTATATAATTTGGGAATATGGTCGTAGTATAAAGAGTGAATATTCTTAGTGATTTCCTCAAATTCATTTTTCTTGAAATCTTCTTCTGAACAGATAACCTCAAGTTCTACTTCATCATAAAATAGAAACCAATTTGTTGTAACCATACCATTACGCAGATAGAAATTTTTTCGTGAAAGTCTATTTTCTATATTTTTACATTCCTCATATGTTGATTCAATCTCAATAACGATTTGTTTGTTCCCATAGTAATCTTTGAGGAGATTTAAAGCTCTGCTACCAAAACCATTACAACGTTCTTCAACGGCTATTGCAAAATATCCGAGATATGCAATAGACTTGTACCTTCTGACAGAGAAATAGCCAATCAGTTTGTCGGCATTATATATCCCCAGCACATCAAGGTCGCCTTTATCCGATTTGAATAAGTCATCAATGGAGGTTCTTTGCTCCTCCCCGAAGGAAGTGTTGTTTATTCGTTCGAGGATAGTTTTGTCAGGTGTGTCAATGCTTAACTTTTTTAGTATTAAGTCACATTTTATTGACATTTTCAATAATGGGACCCATTCATCCTCAATGATTCTCTCACCGGTCAAATTAAAACCGTTTCTTTTGTAAAAAGCAATTCCGCGCTTGTTATACTCCAAAGCCCACAACCATGTAATCTTTAATTCATGTCTAGCATATTTTAACAATTCTGCTCCAATACCATTGTTTTGAAACTGCGGTTCAACATATAATTTTACAAGTTCATCTCCATTTACAACTATCATACCTTTCACAACACCATCATCATAAACATAAGTATTATGGATAATATCGGAGTTAAAATCATTTGCAACATCAATAACATTCAATTCCGAAAAATAAAACGGCTCGTTATGAAAGAATGGAAAAAAATTCATCCTGTAATTTACCACAATCATTTCTGCAATACGAGATATATCATTTAATGTTGCTTGTCTTATTCTAGTCACTATATATCACCTCAAAATTCAAATTTGTTTAATTCCGAAAATCAGAATTTTACCGAGCCATTGGCTCAACAATTCTATGCCTAAACAATACCATAACCACCTATGAATCAGCAATAAAAAATAACACCCGCTATGACATTAATAACAATCTAAAGGGCGACCATATAGCCGCCCTCCAACTATTCCCCTTAAGGGGAATACATTTATTACCCTATAGGGTACTAGTTACTCCTCGTCATCCTCTTCGATTTCATCATCGTCGATTTCAGGAATCTCAATATCATCATCCTCGTCCTCAGGAATTGAACCAAGATAATCTTCCTCATCCTCGTTATAATCAGCATCAGGATCCACACCGGAATTCTTAGTTGACTT
>JAZLJM010000088.1:0-14388 GCA_045617805.1 Pseudobutyrivibrio sp. | reverse complement strand
AAAAACAGGCTCATTCAACATGGGTCTATTAAAGTAGCTCAAATTTTAAGGATCACAATAATTTAGAGAATAAAGAAGGACCTCTGCCCACTCTTGTGAACAGAGGTCCTATCTTATGGCTGTTTTTTTACAGCCCCTTTTTATTTCTTTTTTGTGTATTTTTCTTCGCAGTATTTGCAACGGTAGACTTCCTTTTCGGCGTCTGTGAGGACGAAGATTTGGTCTAGCTCTTGCTCGATGGTGCTTATGCAACGAGGATTTTTGCAAGAGATTACGTTTTTGATTTCTTTTGGAAGTGTGAGAGTGTGTTTCTCGCAGATGGCATCATTTTTGATGATGTTGCAGGTAATGTTGTGGTCAATGAAGCCAAGGATGTCTAGGTTTACACGCTCTACAGGACATTCAATTTTGATGATGTCCTTGCGACCCATTTTGTTGGATTTTGCATTCATAATCATGGCTATTGTGCAATCGCTGCCTAATTGGTCTAAGTGCAGGTTGTTGTAGATAGTCATTGATTCGCCGGCTTTGATGTGGTCGAGTACAAAGCCTTCGTGAATTCCAGAAATATTTAACATAGGATACGTCCTTTCTATACTAATTCAAGAAGAGTCAGGATAAGAGCCATACGGATGAATACTCCGTTCTGGGCTTGAGTGAAGTACATGGCTCTTGGGTCATCATCTACATCGACAGAGATTTCATTGACTCTAGGGAGTGGATGGAGAACCATCATGTCCTGTTTTGCGAGAGCCATCTTCTCAGGAGTGAGGATAAAGAAATCCTTTAAGCGGATGTAGTCTTCTTCGTTGAAGAAACGTTCACGTTGAACTCTTGTCATGTAGAGGATGTCAAGCTCTGGCATGACTTCGTCGAGGTTGTCAACCTCTTTGTATTCGTAGCCTTTTTTGTCGAGTACATCTTCACGGATGTATTCAGGAACGCGTAATTCTTCAGGTGAGATGAGTACGAACCTGATGCCTGGGTAGCGTGAAAGTGCATTAATCAAAGAGTGTACAGTTCTGCCGAATTTTAAGTCACCACAAAGACCGATAGTAAGATCTTTAAAATTGCCACGAAGTGAGCGAATTGTAAATAAATCTGTGAGAGTCTGTGTAGGGTGTTGATGGCCACCGTCACCAGCATTGATTACCGGGATGCGTGAACGCTGTGAAGCAACAAGTGGTGCGCCTTCTTTTGGATGACGCATGGCACATATGTCTGCATAAGAAGAAATAACACGAATAGTATCAGAAACACTTTCGCCCTTGGCTGCTGATGATGAATCAGCGGATGAAAAACCAAGAACAGAACCACCAAGATTCAGCATGGCAGCTTCAAAAGAAAGTCTTGTACGTGTACTAGGTTCATAAAAACAAGTGGCGAGCTTTTTGCCGTGACACTTGTCCTGGTAGCTTGCTGGATTGGACTTGATGTCGTCCGCAATGTCCATAAGCTTTTCTAATTCCTCTGTTGTAAAATCCAGAGGGCTCATAAGATGTCGCATAGGAAATCCTCCTTCTCATTACGACCCAAAACCTTAGGTCACTTTATTGTATCACATTTATTTCAAATTGGAATGCTTTATGATATGATAAATTTTATGAATTACGCAGATATTATCATTGATATTTCACATGAGAGAGTTGATAAAACTTTTCAATATATTATTCCTGAAAAATTGGCAGACGAGGTCGCTATCGGAGTGCAGGTTGTAATACCCTTTGGTAAAAGTAATCGACCGATTACCGGCTATGTCATTGATATCACAGACAAGCCATCCTTTGATGTGGATAAGCTAAAGCCTATTGCAAAGGTCGTTCAAAAGAGTGTAGCTATTGAGGCACAGCTAATTGCTCTTGCCGCCTTTATGAAGAAAAATTATGGCTCGACTATGAATCAGGCACTAAAGACTGTTATTCCAATCAAGAAAAAGGAGCCGATTAAGGTCAAAAAGGAGATTTCGCTGGCAATTCCGCTTGAGCAGGCGCTTATTGAATTAAATGAACTTTGTGCCAGAAGAAATCATTCTCTTTCAAAGGAACGATTACTAAAAGAGCTTTGTCAGGTAGATGTATTAGACTGGGAGCTTGCTACCAAGAAGCTTGAGGTTTCTTCGAGCATCATAAGAGAGTATGAAAGTAAGGGAATTGTACGAGTTGAGGAGGTTCGAACCTTTAGAAATCCGCACATTTCTGGCGAAAAAAGGGATAGACAAATTACGCTGAATCCGCAGCAGGAGGAATGCTGTGAAAGAATAAAGGCTGATATAGATACTGGACGTAAAAAGACCTATCTGATTCATGGTGTTACAGGCTCTGGAAAAACAGAAGTATACATGGATGTCATGAAGCATGTGCTTGATAAAGGTCAGCAGGTAATTGTACTTATTCCGGAAATTGCGCTTACATATCAGACTGTAATGCGATTTTATGAGAGATTTGCAGATAAGGTTTCTATCTTAAATTCGAAGATGTCCTTAGGGGAGCGCTATGACCAGTTTGAACGTGCTAAAAATGGCGAGATAAGTATTATGGTCGGGCCTCGAAGTGCACTTTTTACGCCATTTGATAATCTGGGACTTATTATCGTAGATGAGGAGCACGAGCCTACCTATAAGTCAGAGGTATTGCCTAGATATCATGCTGTTGAGACGGCTGTATATAGGGCAAAGCTGGCTCAGGCTACGGTCATCCTGGGTTCAGCTACTCCTTCGCTAGAAAGTTATTACAAGGCACAAAATGGCGAATATGAGCTTATCACATTGCCAGCACGTGCAATGGGGCAGGAGATGGCGAATTGTGAGATAGTCGATTTAAGAGCAGAGCTTAAGGCTGGAAATCGCTCCATGATTAGTCGTCGTTTGTATGAGCTTATCAAGGATAGACTTGAGAAAAAACAACAAATCATGCTCTTTTTGAACAGGCGTGGACTGATGGGCTTCGTTTCTTGCCGAGCCTGTGGCCATGTGCTAAAATGTCCACATTGTGATGTAGCTTTGCATCTTCATAATGATGGCAGACTTCGCTGTCATTATTGTGGATATACGACTGCAAAACCGACAGCGTGTCCTGATTGCGGTTCAAAGTATATCGGAACCTTTAAAGCAGGAACACAGCGTATAGAAGAGATTATGCATGAGTCTTTTCCTGAGGCAAGAGTCCTTAGGATGGATGCAGATACGACAAAGGGCAAGGATGGCTACGAAGAGATTTTATCATCCTTTGCCGCTGGTGAAGCTGATATTTTGATAGGTACGCAGATGATTGTAAAAGGCCATGATTTTGCGAATGTCACCTTAGTTGGAATTATTGCTGCTGATATTTCGCTGAATGAATCAGACTATCATAGTGGTGAGCGAACCTTCCAATTACTTACGCAGGCAGTTGGCAGAGCTGGAAGAGGAAGTATTAAAGGCACAGCAGTGATTCAGACCTATCAGCCTGACAACTATGCTGTTTTGGCATCTGCTTCGCAGGACTATGATTCATTTTACAAGCAGGAAATAGCCTATAGAAAATTATTATCATATCCACCGTGCTCGCATATTCTCGGAATTCAGGTTTCTTCTGAGAACAATCAGGCAGCGATAGCTCAGGCGGATATTATTGCAAGTCTTATCAAGAGGAACTTTGATAAAATTCTGGTGCTTGGGCCAGAGGATGCGTATATTGGCAAGCTCAAGGATGTTTATCGCAGGATTATTTATATAAAGAACAAAGATTACAATCGATTGGTCGAGGTAAAGGATTTAGTAGAACAGTTTTTATTGACGCAGAAGCAATATCGTAATACTTCAACCTGGTTTGATTTTGATCCAATAAACACGTTGTAATAGAAAGAGGTAAAAAATGGCACTTAGAGAAATTAGGGTAGTAGGTGAAGATTGTCTTAAAAAGGTATGTAAGCCTGTTGATGAGCTTACACCAAGACTTGAGACATTAATAGAGGACATGTTTGATACCATGTATGAAGCAGAGGGTGTTGGTCTTGCAGCACCTCAGGTTGGTATCCTACGTCGTATCGCAGTAATTGATGTAGGCGATGGTCCGGTTGTTCTTATCAATCCAGAGATTCTTGAAACAAGTGGTGAGCAGTCAGGCTATGAGGGATGCCTTTCTTTACCAGGAAAAAGTGGTATGGTTACCAGACCAAATTATGTAAAGGTAAAGGCACTCGATGAAAACATGCAGGAGTGCATCATCGAGGGTGAGGAGCTTTTTGCCAGAGCACTTGTTCATGAAATTGAGCACCTTGATGGTCATATGTACACTGAAAAGGTTGAAGGTGAGCTTTATAACAATGAGGATTTATATCCTGAGGATGAAGAGCAGTAATAGATGGGGATGCTCTAAATTGTAAAGGGGTAGTAAGCTGATGGACGTTTCTATTGAGCAAATGAAAGTTGAGCTTAGTAACAGACTTTCTGAAAAGAGATATACACATTGTCTTAATGTTGCTCGTTTTGCAAAGCTGATAGCAACAAAGACAGAGTGTGATCCTGAAAAAATGTATATCGCAGGTCTTTTGCATGATGTTGCAAAGGAATTAGGCAATGAAAAGATACTAGAGATTTGTGACAAAACAGAACAATACATACCTGATTTTGATAGAGAAAATCCTCATTCGCTTCATGGAATCGCGGGTGCTTATATAGCATATACAGAATTCGGTATACGTGATGATGACATTCTTAGGGCTATCGCCTATCATTCAGGAAGGGCTGCTATGACAAATCCTGAAAAGATAGTCTTTTTGTCAGATTGTATAGATTGGGGTTATAAAAGAAATCTGGATGTTACCTGCGTATGGCAATGTCATGATCTGAATAGCGCAATACTGACGATATGTACAATCATGATAAATGCTTGTGTTGAGGAAGATGGTGAAATGGATATAAGGCTGCAGGACAGCTTTGATTTCATTATTGATGATTTGCGAAGACAAAATTTAAACTATTCGTCAGAAATTCAAAAAATGCATGAGAAGATTGATGTTATCGTAGATTCTGCGATGGATTTGTATAGGAAAAGTCGTATACGATTGTCTTCTGTTACCAATATTCGCGATATAGGTAGCTATGCTGATACAGATGAAATCCGTATTAAGCGCGGAAAGCTTATTCGCTCTGCTGCGTTGTCTGAATTGACAAAGGAGGACGCAGAAAAGCTAAAGGATATTGGTGTGTCTATTGTTATTGACCTAAGGACTTTAGATGAAATTGAAGAGAATCCTGACATAAATATTGAAGATTTTACTTATTACAGTTGCCCGATTCCTGCACTTCCAAAGGATGAGCAGGTTGATATAATTCAAGACCGGTTAAAGAGAAGTGTTTCAGATGAAGAATCAGCCTGGTATGCAGCCGAGTATCTTCGCTCTATTAATATGGAAAAAATGTACCAAAATATTTTAAGCGGAGAAGATTCTATTACCAGTCTGAAAAAAATCCTACATATTTTGATTTCCAGTGATGGAAAGGGCATACTTTTTCACTGTTCAAAGGGAAAAGACAGGACTGGCATGGTTGCATTAATGATAGAGTATGCTCTTGGCAGGAGTGAGGAGGCTGTGCTTACTGATTACTATGCTTCTGCTTTACCATATTATGTGACAAGTGAAAATATGGCACTTACGATGGAAGAAAACGGATATTCTGCTGAGTTTGCAGAAAAAACCAGGGAAGTGCTTGGGATAGGTGCTGATATGGTTTCTTTTTTAAATAGATGGTGGGAATCATATAGTAGTCGAGAGTCCTTTAATTATTATGCAGATGTCTTGGGTGCTACAAAGGAAGATATAGATTTATTGAAGGAATACTATCTCGAAAAGAATTAAGCTTATATTATAGAGAGGTGCCGAAATTGAAAGTGTTTAAGCTTTTATATGGCGCCAAGATAAAGAAAAAGGAGTGCACACTATTATGAAAGTAGTTTTTATGGGAACACCAGATTTTGCAGTATCAACCTTAGAAGCAATTTATAATGCTGGCCATGAGATTGTATTGGTAGTTACTCAGCCTGACAAGCCAAGAGGAAGAAGTGGTAAGCTGGTTCCTTCGGATGTAAAGGCGTGGGCACTTGAACATAATTTAGAGGTATTTTCGCCAGATAGAATTAAAAAGGCTGAAAACGTAGAATTCCTTAAAAAAATTGAAACAGATGTTTTTGTGGTAACAGCTTATGGACAGATGCTGTCACAGGAAATCTTAGATATGCCACGACTTGGTTGTGTCAATGTACATGCTTCGCTTTTGCCACGTTACAGGGGCGCAGCGCCTATTCAGTGGGCGATTATAAATGGTGATGAGATTACAGGCGTGTCAACACAGATGATGGAATTATCCTGTGATACTGGTGATATTTTGCAATCAATTGAGTACAGGATTGCAGATGATGAGACAGGTGGTTCATTGTTTGACAAGCTTGCAGTGCTTGGTGGTCAGATTGCTGTTAGCACGATTGAAGCTCTTGAAAAAGGTCAGATTACAAGAACAAAGCAGGATGAAAGCAAGGCTACACATGTTAGCATGTTTTCAAAGGAGTTTGGTAAAATAGATTTTTCAAAGCCAGCTATTGAGATTGAAAGGCTGATAAGAGGTTTGAATCCTTGGCCATCTGCGTATACTTCACTTGGTACAAAGACACTTAAGCTATGGAGTGCAAAGGTACAAAGGGCAGATGATATTAAGCTACAGGCAGATTCTGTGGTAGCACCAGGTCAAGTGGTAGCTGTTAATAAGGATTCCTTTGTGGTAGCCTGTGGCGAGGATTATCTACAGATTCTTGAGTTACAGCTTGAGGGCAAGAAGCGTATGGCAACAGGCGACTTTTTAAGAGGCTATAGCTTAGAAGCAGGTCAGCTTTTAGGAGAGTAACACACTCGCGTGATTAATTTATTTGCCCTTTTGGAGGTTTGATTTGGCAAACGAGAATATTCGTCAGATTTCAGCAGATGCACTTGTTGAGATACTTGAACACAAGACATTTTCACACATTTTATTGAAGCAGGTATTAGATAAGTACGGTTATCTTCAAAAAAATGAGAGAGCTTTTATTAATCGACTTGTAAGTGGTACAGTCGAGCAGTGTATTAAGCTTGATTACATCATAGATAATTATTCGAAGACAAAGGTTAAAAAAATGAAACCTTTTATTCGAACCATTCTAAGAATGGGGTGCTTTGAAATATACTTTATGGATTCTGTTCCAGGCTCAGCAACCTGTAATGAGTATGTAAAGCTTGCTAAAAAGCGTGGTTTTTCAGGCTTGAGTGGCTTTGTAAACGGAGTCTTAAGAAGCATTATTAGAGGAAAAGACAGCCTAAGCTTTGATTCCTTGGATATCAGGTATTCTATGCCAAAGTGGATAGTTGACATGTGGTGTAAGGACTATTCAAAGGAAACATGTGAGGAAATACTAGAGGGCTTTTTGCAGGACAGCCAGTTGTCGGTACGAGTTAATATTAATAAAACGACTACGGAGGAGCTGATAGAAATTCTTGCAAAAGAAGGTGTTACGGCCATTAGTGAAGAGGCTGTGCCCGGTTTACTTTATCTATCGGGAATAGATAAGCTTTCAGATATCAAGGCCTTTAATGATGGACTTTTTTATGTGCAGGATTATTCGTCACAGCTTGTAGCGTTAAAAGCTGAGCTGTCAAAGACAGATAGAGTTTTGGATGTGTGTGCAGCTCCAGGTGGAAAGGCACTTCACTGTGCACAATTAGTTTCTGAGGGTAGTGTTGAAGCAAGGGATTTGACCGAGTCAAAGGTTGCTTTGATAAATGAAAATATAGCGAAAGCTGGAGTATCAAATATCACTGCAAAGCAATTTGACGCAACTGTTTTTGATGCTGCTGCAGTTGGAAAATTTGATGTGGTTATAGCTGATTTACCGTGCTCAGGACTTGGTATCATCAGAAAAAAGCCTGATATCAAGTATAATCAGACTAGTGAGGCATTAAAGGAGCTTGAAGCCTTGCAGGCGCAGATTTTAGATAATGTGGCTTCCTATGTTAAGCCGGGCGGCAAGCTTGTGCATTCTACCTGTACAATTAATAAAGGTGAGAATGACTTGCAGGTGGATAGCTTTATAAAGCGCCACAGCGAATATAGCATTATTTCCAGGGAACAGCTATTTCCTACTAAGGAGCATGATGGATTTTATATATGTGTAATGAAAAAATAGATATTAGATCACTTAATTTAATAGAGCTGACAGATTTTATCGTTAATGATTTAAACGAGCCTAAATTCAGGGCAAAGCAGCTATACGAGTGGATGCATGTTCATCTAGCACTTGATTATGAGGAGATGAAAAATATCCCAAAATCGCTTAAGGAGAAGCTTGCAGAGCACTGCGATTATAGACCTTTAGAATTGATTGATTTGCAGGTTTCAAAGCTTGACAGTACCAGAAAGTATTTGTTCAAGCTTTTTGATGGTCAGATGGTTGAGAGCGTATGGATGAGCTATAAGCATGGCAATTCCGTATGTATTTCTTCGCAGGTAGGCTGTAAAATGGGTTGCAAATTCTGTGCTTCCACGCTGGATGGCTGGGTTAGAAATCTTACACCTGCTGAGATGCTCGGACAGATTTATGCAATTTCAAGAGATACAAATGAGCGCGTTTCAAATGTAGTTGTGATGGGAACAGGTGAGCCTATGGACAACTATGACAATATCGTCCGTTTTGTGAGACTTTTGTCAGATGAGTCCGGACTTAATATTTCACAGCGTAACATCACTGTTTCAACCTGTGGTATTGTTCCCAAAATCAAGCAGCTTGCTGATGAAGACCTCACAATCACACTTGCAATTTCTTTACATGCACCAAATCAGCAAAAGCGTGCAGAGCTTATGCCAATAGCCAATAAATATGAGATACATGAGCTTATAGATGCCTGCAAGTATTATTTTGATAAAACTGGACGTCGAATTACTTTTGAATACTCTTTAGTTGGCGGTGTAAACGATACTGACGAATGTGCAGACGAATTAGGTAATCTGATAAAAGATATAAATTGTCATGTAAATCTTATTCCAGTTAACCCGATTAAAGAGCGTGATTTCGTATCACCAACACCAAAAAGAGCGTACGCATTCCAAAAAAAGATTGAAAAATACGTGAATAATGTTACTATTAGAAGAGAAATGGGTCGCGATATTGATGGGGCCTGTGGACAACTTAGAAAGCGTCATATAGACACTTTAGAAGGGAAAAATCAATGAACAGCTTTGCATTAACTGACGTTGGAATGCTTAGAAATAGTAATCAGGATTCAATTTTTGTTTCCGACGAGAAAATTGGTGCATTACCGAATCTTTACATCGTTGCTGATGGTATGGGCGGTGAGAATGCCGGCGATTACGCATCTAAGCGATGTATCGAAGTGGTTTTAGATGAGATTAAAAAATCTAAATCCTCAAAGCCTGTAGAAATCTTAGATCAGGCAATCCAAACAGCAAATACAATTATATATCATGAAGCTAAAGCTGATGCTTTAAAGGAAGGCATGGGTACTACTATTGTTGCGGCTACAGTTATCGATGGTCATCTTCTTGTAGCAAATGTAGGAGATAGTAGATTGTACGTATCCTTTAATTCGCAGCTTACACAGATTTCAAAAGATCATTCTTATGTAGCAGAGCTTGTCCGAGATGGACAGCTTGAAATGGAACAGGCGCGCAACGATGAACGTAAGAATATGATTACGCGTGCAATTGGCGCAAAGAACACAGTTAAGGTTGATTATTTTGATGTAAGTCTGACTGGAAATGAAGTGGTTCTGCTTTGTTCTGACGGCTTGACCAATATGGTTGAGGATGGAGTGATTCAGAGTATTTTAGAGGTGACAGATTCGCTTGAGAATAAAGCGAAGGGGTTACTTCAGCTTTCGAATGATAATGGCGGTAAGGACAATATTTCTATTATTTTGATAGAGACATATTAATATAGGGAAAGAGTAAGGAGTTATTATGTTAGCACCTGGAGTTTTTGTAGCAGATAGATATGAAATTATAAATAAAATTGGCGCAGGCGGAATGTCCAATGTTTATAAAGCAAAGGATCATATTCTTGGAAGAGATGTTGCTGTAAAGATTTTAAAGCAGGAATTTTCCGAGGATGCAACTTTTGTTGCAAAGTTTAGAAGCGAGGCACAGTCTGCAGCAGGCTTGGAGCATCCAAATATCGTAAATATCTATGATGTAGGCTCTGAGAATGGCGTATATTTTATCGTAATGGAGTATGTCGAGGGTATTACTTTAAAGACATATATTGAGAAAAAGGGACAGCTCAATTTCAAGGAAGCAATCAGTATTGCAATTCAGGTAGGAAGAGGTATTGAGGCTGCTCATTCTAAGGGAATTATTCATCGAGATATCAAACCTCAGAATATTATTATTTCTACAGAGGGTAAGGTAAAGGTTACTGATTTTGGTATCGCAAGAGCTGCTTCTTCAAATACAATTCATGCTGATGTGATGGGGTCTGTTCACTATTCATCACCTGAGCAGGCAAGAAATGGTTTTGTAGATGGCAAGAGTGATATTTATTCTCTTGGTATTGTTATGTATGAGATGGTTACAGGTCGAGTTCCTTTCGATGGTGAGTCTACAGTTGCTATCGCAATTCAGCATCTTCAGGAAAATATGGTAGCACCATCTGCATATGCACCAGATTTGCCTATTTCATTAGAAAAAATTATTTTAAAGGCTACTCAGAAATCGCCAGATAGAAGATATTCTACAATTTCTGATATGCTTATGGATTTAAAGAAGGCTCTTGTAAGTCCATATGAGGATTTTGTTACTATCGTAGATGATAGTCTTGAGAAAACACGTGTTATTACAAGAGAGGATCAGGAGCAGATTTCTAATCGAGCTGCCAGAGCCCTTTTTGAAGATATTAGTAACAACAATAATTACAGCGCACCTTCAAATCGTGATGAAGAATATTATGATGACGAAGATGAGTACTATGATGATGAAGACGAGTACTACGATGATGATGAGTATTATGAAGACTGGGAAGAAGGGGACAACAAATCTGATAAGTTGATTACAATACTCGGTATTGCAGCAGGTATTATTATCGTAATTATCGTTGTTGTAATTTTGGGTAAGGCCTTTAATCTTTTCAATTTCGGTAAAAAGACTGGCGAGGTTGAGATGGTTAATGTAATCGGTGATAATTATGAGCAGGCGATAGAGAGTCTTCAGGAAATTGGTCTTGATGCAGACAATATTAAGATTTCGTATGTAGAGAGTGCTGATTATGAAGCAGATATTGTTTCTGACCAGTCGGTAAAAGAGGATGAGAAGTTTAATCTTGATGAAGATGTTGTCACTCTTTCTGTAGTTTCTTCAGATGGAGGAAAGCCACAGGAGGCTGCTTCAGATACACCAAAGGAAGAAAAGAAAGACGACAAAAAGAAGGAAGAGGAATCTGATAAGGTAGTTGTTCCTGATGTTGCTGGTTTTACAGAAGCAGATGCTAAAAAAGCTTTAGAAACTGCTGGTCTTGTTGTAACAAGTACATCACAGGAATTTTCTGATAATGTTCCCGAGGGAAGTGTAATTAGTCAGTCACTTGCATCTGCACAGGAGGTTGCAAAGAATTCAAATGTTACTCTTGTGATTAGTAAGGGTGCAAAGAAGGATGGCTATGACTTTGAGTTTAAGAATCCAGAGGATGGTCCAATTCAGGTTTCTATTCCAGCTCTTGGTCAGACAGTTACTTTGAATAAGGGACAGGTAGCTAAGTTCCACAATACTCAGTCACCTGTTGAAGTTACATATACTTTTACACCAAGTACTACTAATGAAGCAGGTGAGATAGTTTCTGGCGAGCCAAAGACAGTAAGTGTTTCATTAGATGCAAAAGAATAAAGTATGCAAGGAAAAATAATAAAAGGAATTGCCGGATTTTACTATGTTCAAATAGAAAATCAAGGCTTATATGAATGTAAAGCAAAGGGTGCTTTCAGGAAGGACAAGATAAAGCCGCTTGTTGGTGATGATGTTTCAATCGATGTTCTCGATGAAGAAAATTTTAAAGGAAACATCACGCAGATTCTTCCTAGAAAAAGTGAGTTGATCAGACCGGCTGTTGCAAATATTGATCAGGCACTTGTGATTTTTGCAGCAACAAATCCACAGCCGAATCTGAATTTGCTGGATAGATTTCTGGTTATGATGGAAAATCAGGATGTGCCAGTTACGATTTGCTTTAACAAAATGGATATGTCTGATGATTTTTTTGAGAATCAGATGAGAGATATATATCAAAAAGCTGGATACGAGATACTTTTTGTATCAGCAAAAGAAAACAAGGGCGTAGATGAGTTAAAGACTTTACTGGATGGTAAGACAACTACTGTTGCAGGACCTTCGGGGGTTGGCAAAAGCTCTTTAATAAATCTTTTGACGGATTCAGATTACATGGAGACTGGAGAAGTCTCAAAGAAAATTGGTCGAGGAAAACATACAACTCGACATAGCGAGTTTATTTACTTGGGGAAAAACACATTTATATTGGATACACCGGGTTTTTCGTCTATATTTTTACCAGATATAGAGGCAGTGCGAATTGGAGAATTGTTTCCAGAATTTACTCAACCTGCCAAGGAGTGTAGATTCACAGGCTGTGCCCATAACAAGGAGCCAGATTGTGGAGTAAAGAGTGCACTTGAATCAGGACTGATTGCTTCTAGTAGATATGAGAATTATCTTCAAATGTATTTAGAAGCGACTTCAAAGAAAAAGTATTAGTATACGAGGTATTGTTATGAATTGTTTGTCACCATCTATTTTATCTGCTGATTTTGGAAATTTGGCTGAGCAATTAAAAATAATTGATGAGGCTGGAGCAGAGTATGTTCATTATGATGTAATGGATGGTATTTTTGTGCCAGTAATTTCTTATGGCCTTCCTGTATTAAAATCAATTCGTAAATATACTAAGAGAAAATTTGATGTTCATCTTATGGTTATGGAGCCAGAGCGTTTTATTGAAGATTTTGCTGCGGCTGGTGCTGATATTATCACTGTTCATTATGAGGCTTGCCGTGATATCAAAAAGACAATAGCTGCTATCAAAGCTTGCGGTGTGAAGGCTGCAGTTGCGCTCAATCCTGTTACACCTGTTTCAAAGCTTAAGGATATTCTTTCTGAGGTTGATATGGTGCTTATTATGACTGTAAATCCTGGCTTTGGTGGACAGAAGCTTATTCCGGAGGCTCTTGAAAAGGTGAAGGAACTAAAGCAGCTTTTGAAAGAGCAGAAGCTTGATATAGATATTGAAGTTGATGGTGGTATTTGTGATGAAACAATTGACGCAGCAATTGAAGCTGGTGCAAATGTAATCGTTGCAGGTAGTGCAATATTTAAGGGTGATGTTTCGCATAATGTAACAAAGTTCTTGGAGAAATTAAAATGAAAACCTGTATAATTGCTGGTGGTGAAATTAATACAAATTTTTTAAGGAGACAGCTTGATGCTGTCTCTAGTTGTATTTGTGAAAAGCCATATAATCTTGTTGCCTGTGATAGAGGACTTGAAGCTTGTCTTGAACTAAAGCTTCGTCCAGATTTTGCAATTGGTGATTTTGATTCGATATCTCCACAGCTTCTAGCTGAGGCAAAAGATCTTGGTATTGAGATAATCAAGCTCAATCCTATCAAGGATGATACGGATGCTGAGGCTGCCATAAATTATGCAATAAACAGATTTTCTATAGAGGATGACTATTATCTTTTTGGAGCCACAGGTGCCAGACTGGACCACCTTTTAGGAAATTTTGCTCTTTTGGGCTACGCACACAAAAAGGGCTGTAAGCTTTTTATTGTCGATGAATGTAACCGAATCCAAATTTTGGCAGGTGGTGAGAGCTTATCTATTTCAAAAGCTGGACAATACGGAAAATATATTTCGTTGATTCCATATTTTGCGCAGGCAAAGGGCGTAACGCTAAAAGGTTTCAAGTATCCTCTTACCAATGCAGACTTAGATGGTTTTTCTACAATTACAATCAGCAATGAAATCGCTGCTGCCAGTGGTACAATAACTCTAAATGAAGGATATCTACTAATCGTTGAAGCAAAGGATAAGTCATTAGAAATAAAATAAAACGAGTCATATGACTCGTTTTGAGGAATAAATACGATATATGTACAAAATAAAATTTTTTGTTAATGAAGGTTTTTAAAAATCAAATATATACGAATAAAAAAGGAGCCTGCAGGCCAATGTCATGATGCCGGGGTCAATACTAGCATTTTAGTATGACCTATTTTATATATGAACCTTGAAAATTTAATATTTTACTGAATTAGAGTGTATTTTTATGGTGTATGCCATATATGTTGAGATATCTTATCTGTTTT
>JAZLJM010000087.1:0-8961 GCA_045617805.1 Pseudobutyrivibrio sp. | reverse complement strand
GGATAAATTTCATTAAGTATTGACATAAAAATACACCCACCTTTCAAAGATGAGTGTATCACATATCAGCCCTTTTAGCTACCCCTGAAACATATTATATAGCAAGACCGAACTTAGTATAGTTTCAGACCGAACTTAACAAGTTATGTGCTATATGGCTAGCTTTGCCACCCCCATATTCGGTATTTCAAAAGGGAGTAGTATTTTTATCCCCATTTGCACCCCAGCCACAAATAAAAAAGCCCCACAAAGCCCGTAAATACAGGCTTTGCAGGGAAAAGTACACTATTCCATCTCAATAGTTCCAGGTGGCTTACTTGTCAAATCATAGAATACTCTATTAACACCCTTCACCTCATTGATGATTCGGCTCATTACAGTCTGGAGAACCTCGAAAGGAATCTCGGCTGCTTCGGCAGTCATGAAGTCGATGGTGCGAACAGCGCGGACAACTACTGCATAGTCGTAGGTACGTTCATCGCCCATAACACCTACTGAGCGCATATTAGAAAGAGCTGCGAAGTACTGGTTTGGCATCCATGGTGCTTCAACGCCATTTGCCTCTTTGTAGGCTGCTGCAGCTTTATCAACCTCTTCGCGGTAGATGTAATCTGCGTCCTGTACGATGCGAACTTTATCAGCAGTAACTTCGCCAATGATACGAATTCCAAGGCCTGGACCTGGGAATGGCTGGCGATATACTAAAAATTCTGGAAGGCCAAGCTCGAGACCTGCCTGACGAACCTCGTCCTTGAAAAGATTTCTAAGAGGTTCAACGATATCCTTAAAATCTACGAAATCAGGAAGGCCGCCTACATTGTGGTGAGACTTGATAACGGCTGACTCGCCGCCAAGTCCTGACTCTACAACGTCTGGGTAAATAGTTCCCTGCGCGAGAAAGTCAACAGCACCGATTTTCTTTGCCTCTTCTTCAAAAACTCTGATAAATTCTTCACCGATAATCTTACGCTTGCGCTCAGGCTCTTCAACACCAGCTAATTTGCTGTAGTATCTTTCCTGGGCATTTACACGAACAAAGTTGATATCAAAAGAACCCTTTGGTCCAAAAATTGCCTCTACCTCGTCGCCCTCGTTTTTACGGAGGAGACCGTGGTCAACAAATACACATGTGAGCTGCTTGCCAATTGCTTTTGCAAGAAGTGCTGCAAGAACTGACGAATCAACGCCACCAGAAAGTGCAAGAAGAACCTTGCCATCGCCAACCTTGGCTCTAACTTCCTTGATTGTGTTTTCAACGAAAGAGTCCATCTTCCAGCTACCTGCTGTCTGGCAAATATTACGTACAAAGTTGAAAAGGATTTCCTTACCCTCAACAGTGTGAAGCACCTCTGGGTGGAACTGGATAGCGTAAAGCTGCTTTTCCTCACAAGCTGCTGCAGCTACTGGACAATCAGCAGTGTGTGCTATTATCTCAAATCCAGGAGCAGTCTTTGAAATATAATCATTGTGACTCATCCAAACGATAGTCTTCTCACTAATATCCTTGAAAAGCTTATCCTTTGAGCCATCAACAGTAACCTCGATTTTACCATACTCTCTGACTGGAGCATGCTCAACCTTACCACCTAAAATATGCTGCATAAGCTGTGCGCCATAGCAAAGACCAAGTACTGGAATTCCAAGCTCAAAAAGCTCTGTAGTATATGTAGGTGCACCTTCTTCATAGCAAGAATTAGGGCCACCTGTTAAAATAATACCCTTTGGATTCATCGCCTTAATCTGTTCAATAGGTGTGCGATAAGAATATATCTCGCAATAGACATTACATTCTCTGACACGACGTGCAACAAGCTGGTTGTACTGTCCGCCAAAGTCAATAACAATGACTTTTTCCTGATCCATAAAAATGTCTCCTTAATAGAAATGATAGATTCAGATACTTCTTAATCAATATGAAGAAATTTCCAAAATCCGTTTTTAATCGACTTTAGTATATGAAAATTTTCAAAAATCTTCAATAGAATACTTAAGTTTTCCACACTTTGTACCGATATTTTTCTTAAATAGAACATTTTTTATGTATTATTGAGGAAAAAGCTATGGGAATGTCAGTTTCAAATACACTTAGTATCAGACAATTTTATGCAAAAAATTTTCAGCTTGTCACACCTGCCAACCGTGAAAAATCTACGACTGGTACACTTTCTTTTGCTGATTCTGCAGCACTTAGAAATGCCATTAGACAGCTTGGCGATTACAATTTTAAGGATAGTTCAAACGACGATCTTTCTGAGAAAATAAAAGCTTTTGCTGATACCTACAACAACACTATCTCCTCAGCAACCAAGTATTCACATACTGACCGTAGCTTAAACCAAACAGTTAAAAAAATGAAAGATTTATCTACTGAATATGCTGACGAGCTTGCAAAATTTGGTATTACCATAGACGACAAAGGTAAAATGGAGGTTTCTGGTACTGCCGCAAAAAACGTTGCTCACGAAAAATTTGAAAGTTTACTTGGAAAAGATTCAAAGTATATGAATTCTCTCTATGATATTGCAAAAAAGATATCTACACACGTTGATATCAAGCTATAAATTTTATTTAATTTGCATTTTTATTAATCTTTTCTTACATTCTTTTCTTGTAAAGTCCCTTCGGGGACTTTTTTGCTTGAAGTTTTTTGCTCATTGCATTAAAGTAACACTAGATTATTATGTAATTTTCTGGAGGATTTTCTAATGGAAGTTTCTGTTTCTTCGGCTAAACGAGGACTTAGGATTATCATCGTTGGATGTGGAAAAGTTGGCGTTACTCTTATCGACCGACTTTCAAAGGAAGGCCATGAAATTATCGTCATTGACGAGGATGCTGAAAAGGTCGATTCAATGACAAACCTATATGACATCATGGGTATTATCGGAAATGGTGCCAGCTACAATACACAAATAGAGGCAGGTATTCAGGATACTGATTTGATTATCGCTGTCACTGAATCTGACGAGCTTAATTTACTTTGCTGTACTATTGCAAAGCAGGTCGGTGATTGCGCCGCAATCGCGAGAGTTCGTACACCTGATTATAACAAGGAGCTTTCTTATCTACAGGAAAAGCTCGGACTTGCAATGATTATTAACCCTGAGTTCGAGGCAGCACGTGAAATTGCAAGTATTCTTTCTTTACCATCCACTTTGGAGGTCAACTCATTCGCCCACGGTCAGGCAGAAATGGTGGAGGTTCAAATTGAACCAAACAATATGCTTGATGGCATGAAAATTCGTGATTTATCAGGAAAATTTTCTGTAGCCTGTCTTATTGCCGCAGTAAAACGTGGTGATGAGGTGCATATCCCATCTGGTGATTTTACACTTGAAGCAGACGACATTATCTCAGTTGTAGGTGCCAGACGTTTTGCTAGAACATTTCTTCACGAAATCGGAATCAAGACCAGACAGGTCAAAGATTGTCTCATTGTTGGTGGCGGAAAATCAAGCTTTTACTTAGCAAGTGCTCTTCTTTCCAACAAAATTAATGTCCGTATCATCGAGCGTGA
Source organism: Pseudobutyrivibrio sp. (assembly GCA_045617805.1). GTDB lineage: Bacteria > Bacillota > Clostridia > Lachnospirales > Lachnospiraceae > Pseudobutyrivibrio. The sequence goes on along the minus strand of JAZLJM010000087.1, from coordinate 5,444 downwards.
CAGAGCCAGATGTGAAGAGCTTTCTATTGCATTTCCTAAAGCTACTATCATCAATGGTGACGGTACTGACGAGTCACTTCTTCGTGAGGAAGGACTTGAGTTTGCAGAAAGCTTTGTTCCACTTACTGGACTTGATGAAGAAAATATTATTCTCACACTTTTTGCTAATCAAATTTCAAATGCAAAGGTTGTAACAAAAGTAAATCGAATCAATTTTGATTCTGTTTTATCACAGCTTAACTTAGGCTCTGTTATCTACCCTAAGCACATTACAGCCGAAGCAATCATCGCTTATGTACGTGCAAAGAGTGCTTCAAATGAAAAAAATATCGAAACACTTTACCACTTATTTGATCAAAAGGTCGAAGCTATTGAGTTCAACATTACAGAAGAGTCAAAGGCTACAGGCACTGCCCTATTCTCTCTTCAATTTAAAGACAATCTCCTTATCGCCTTCATCAATCGTAACGGAAAAATCATCATCCCTAAGGGTGCTGATACACTCGAAGTTGGCGATACAGTTATGGTTGTTACAACTCACACAGGCTTTGCAAATATCACAGATACATTGAGGTAATATAAATGAACAAATCGATTATTCGTTTTATTTTAGGAAATATCATCGGATTCACAGGCTTGTTCTTATTGCTTCCTTTACTTGTAGCTGTAATCTACCATGAATCCGTATGGCAACAATACGCACTGGTTGCCGCGCCTTGTCTTGTCATTGGCTTAATAAACAGCCGAATCAAACCATCCAATTACGTTTTCTATTTAAAGGAAGGTTTTTTCTGCACAGGCGCAGCTTGGGTTGTTCTTTCAATAATTGGTGCAATTCCTATGCACATTACTGGAGAAATCCCACACTACATTGATGCACTTTTTGAATCTGTATCAGGCTTTACAACAACAGGTTCTTCCATACTTCCAGAGGTTGAATCCTTATCGCATGCCACAATTTTCTGGAGATGCTTTACTCACCTCATCGGAGGAATGGGAGTTTTAGTTTTCCTACTCGCAATCATTCCACTCGCTGGTGGTGGCTCTCAGTTCAATCTCATGCGTGCCGAATCACCAGGACCTTCTGTTGGAAAATTTGTTCCAAAGTTAAAAACTACAGCCCGTATGCTTTACGCCATCTATCTCGGAATGGCTTTTATCGAGCTTATCATCCTGCTTTGTGGCGGAATGGGTGTTTTTGATGCAATAAACACTGCAATGGCTACAGCAGGAACTGGCGGCTTTTCTATCTACAATGATGGTTGCGCCAGCTACACACCTTTCTGCAAATGGACAATTGCCATCTTTATGTGGATTTTTAGTGTAAACTTCAACTTCTACTACTTCATTCTTGCAAAGCAGACTTCAGAAGCTTTAAAAATGGAAGAAGTTAAGCTGCACGCGCTCATAACACTTGGTTCAATCACAATTATTTCTTTCAACATCGTAAAATCAAGTGAATCACTTTTTGCCGCAATCACCGACGCAGCCTTCCAGGTTACATCAATCCAGTCATCAACAGGTTTTGCTACCTGCGACTTTGCTTTATGGCCTCAAACCTCACGATGCATACTAGTAATCTTAATGGCAATTGGCGCCTGCGCCGGCAGTACTGGTGGTGGTGTCAAAGTGTCTCGATTCATTCTTATGGGAAAAGCTGTCCACAAAGAATTAATCAGCTACATTCACCCTAGAAGTGTCAAAAAAATTGTAATGGATGATAAGCCTGTTTCGCACGAAACCATCCGTTCAAACAATGTATTTTTTGGAACTTACCTTATGCTACTCATACTAAGCATTTTCTTATTATCCTTTGAAAATGTTGATTTTGCTACAATCTTCACAGCTTCACTTACCTGTTTAAGCAATATCGGACCTGGTATGAGTTTAGTTGGTCCTTGTGCCAACTTCGGATTTTTTAGTGTTTTTTCAAAAATAGTACTGATATTTGATATGCTTGCAGGACGACTTGAATTATTCCCGATACTTATGCTTTTCCATCCTGTAATCTGGACTGACCTTTTCACAAAGCGTCAAAGCAAAATCAAAAACCTAAAGCATGCTGGAAAAATCTTAAGAATACGCAAGGTAAAGTTACCAAGCAAAAATCACAATTCGCAGAACAAACCGCAATAATCGGCTACGAAATTACAACATTTTTTAAATAATAGAATTCACCCATATGGAAACAACAATAATAAAAATGTCAGAAGCCTACGATTATCAAAGCTTCTACAACAACCTTCAAAACACAAAAATAATTGACTGTACAGACATCGAGGGCACAAAATGCTATCTCGATGATTCAGCAAAGTCAATTCTTCAACAAAAACTCAAAGACCAGAGCGTATCTGGTCTTCATTTTATTGATTCAGGAAACTATCACTATCTCACCTTACTTTGGCTACAAAAAATCAACTGCAACTTCAACCTCGTACTTTTTGACCATCATCCAGACAACCAAGCACCATCCTTTGGAGACATCACCTCCTGTGGTGGTTGGGTACTTGAAGCCCAACAAACACTACCGCACCTAAAAAATGTCTACACAATAGGTGCTGGCAATGACTGCAGCCCATCAGAAATAGACACCACACTCCCTCTATACATCTCTATCGACAAAGACATCCTCTCCCCATCCGATGCAATCACAGACTGGGATCAGGGCGAAATGTCTCTTTCCGAGCTCCTATCCGACCTGGACCTCATTATTACCGCACCACTCATTGGCATAGATATCTGCGGTGATTCCAGCGAATTTGCCTCATCAGCAGCCCTTATCAACAACGCTACCAACGAATCCCTGCTAGCCTACTTCTCTCAAAAAGCCCTACTTTTCTAAAATATCACATATACTTCTTGCACAATATAATAGCTAAAAAAAATAATAACATAGCTAATCTGACAATAATCACTCTACCTCAAAAAAATGCATTAAAAGTCATTGACATTATAGCGTAAAAAAGTATTATTAAAGAGCAACAAAATATTACGCGGATTCGAACATCGCATTTAATATGCGGTCGGAGGTGTAATTTTCCAAAAATACAAAAAGAAGGGAAAATGTGAAATGAATTCATCTAAAACTCGTCAATTAGTAATTGACGCAATGCTCGCAGCCATATGTGCTGTTCTTGGCTATTTAGCCTTTTCTAGTAACAACCTCAAGATTTCTTTTGAGGGACTTCCAATAATTATAGCTGCCCTGTTATTTGGGCCAATAAGTGGAGGATTAGTCGGATTTGTAGGTATTTTTATCTATCAGGTGGTTCGATACGGACTGATGCTCTCTACGCCTATGTGGATTCTTCCTTATGTAGTCAGCGGCGTATTTCTTGGATGTGTCGCAAAGAAACGAAACTTTAATCTAACAAAAAAGGATTATTGGATTTACATAATTATTAATGAGTTGCTTGTTTCTGCAATCAACAGTATTGGTGTGTTTATTGATGGTCACGCTTTTGGTTACTATACGCCACAAAGCTATGTAATATCTACAATTATCAGATTTACAATTGCACTGCTCAAGGCTGTAGTATATGTGCAAATATTACCACCGCTTATAAATGCATTAAAAAAATTTAAAGCAAGATAAAACAAATTTGTTCTCAATTCTTATGTGAATGCGCAACAATGCTTACATTTCTTCAGTAAACGATCCATTGTGGGTGTGCCCGCTATAGCGCGTTTACGTAATGACAAATTAGAAGTTTGAAGAGACACTATTATTGATACTCCGCGTACCTCTAATTCAATGACATCTTATGACTGGATATCTGACGTGTTTTCCTTTGATGGATTTAATCTCTCTATAAGCACTAGAACTACTTCTTGTTGAATCACTTTTTGGGGAACAGATTCAATGCAAGCCTTACGCACCGCTTTCATGCGATAGTAATAGTCACACTTAGTGATGTTATGCTGTGCACACCATTCCCTAACTGTCATACATTGTGGTCTGGAATTACAGTCCTGGATCATTTGTGCCCATTCCTTTAAGCGGACACTACGAGCAATCATACTAGTTTGAGAATTCATAGACATATACCTCACTCGGTATAAAAAGTTTAGACTAAACTTTTTATACCGAGTGAAATAGTTTAGACTCAACTTTTTAAATTGAGCCATGTCTATTTTCTCAAATCACATACTGCAAATCTATGTACTGACTATGGAGCGTTTACTTAGAAAGCGGCATAGATACTGAACTTTCCAAAGTATCTATGCTGTTCAAACTGGTAAATTTAGGGAATCAAATTACCATTTTTTAAGCAAAATTTGTATCATATTTACTGCTTGTAAACAAAAAATTTATCAGCTTATTAGTTTTTTCCAATATTATAAATCTATATCATTTAATCTAATAGACTGACAGTTAAGGGCAACCCATTCATCTATAATATCTCACTCAATTCCTGTTACATCAACTAATACAATACTATCATAAACTCTCAATGCAGCCAAAGCTGTCTCTATATCATAATCTAATCTAGCAACAATTTTTGTGCTACTCGCTTCTCGAACTATCCTATCATCCATTTCATGCGATCCAAATCTTATACTTCGTTTACAATCAGCTGAAACAATTCTATTTGGGTCTTTTAATCCTGTTCTCGGATGTATATCTGTATATTCTCCTGCTCCAAGAAATTCTTCCCATTTACCGTAAGCGCAAAATAATCCACCGTCTTGACAAAAGAAATGGCACCCTTACGGATGCCAGACATATTGGAGTATTTTACTCCAGGTTATTTACGCATTGTTTTCGAGTGGTTTCACTCCAAGGAGCTAGCCGCTCTAGTTCATTCTCTGACATATCAACATTCAGACGACTTTCAAGTAAGAGGGTAATATATTTAAGTGAATCAATGTCATTAGCCTTTGCCGGCTCAATCAAAGAGAAAATAATCATACTGGCATTAGCTCCATCCTTAAGGTACATCTTAATCTTTTACTAACACATTATTTGCATCTTGCATATTGTCTGAGGCATAATGGATTTGTCCTTCTGAAATTAGTTCTTCTACACAGTTTCTAAATGTTTTCGATGCATTACCCGAATAACCCAATCTTTTGTATAACTCATTTGCCGAAATACTTTCTTCCTCCAATAAATCTAATATGCACTCTTTTATCTGCCTTTTAGTTCTTCGTTTAGATATATTTGCATCTTTACCTGCTTCTTCATTGCCACTTAATCCCTTCCCAAGAAAAGCCTCGTGAATTGGAATAATAACAGAAAAAAATGAACGTTCCTCATCTGTTAACAAAGTAGGTAAAGGAGAACCATTTTCTTTGATGGCTTTAATTGCAGTTGGAATACCTGTGTTTCTTCCTTCCACAAGATGCAGTTCCTTTAGAAAATCTCCGATTCTTCTATTCCTATATCTTCTTGTTCTCATCTGATATTTACTTATATCATCATCAGAAATTGATCTATCTGG
>JAZLJM010000086.1:0-12534 GCA_045617805.1 Pseudobutyrivibrio sp. | reverse complement strand
TTGCTCAAAGACTCTTTGACATGAAAGAATACTATGACAAGCTAAACTCCATTCAAAAGACATTACTAAAACTAAAGGCAGCATAAGAATAAGCATTATAACTGAAAGATGAATTTACACACAAAAATGGACTTGACTGTGTCACGGTTATGAAAACCACGCGATGGGAAGAAAAGACGAAAATAGTGGTCTATTCTACGTAATATTGAGCTGCCGAACCACGATAAAGGCGCGGAAGTACGATATCGTGGTCCAGAACGTATCACCGCGAATGTAAAACCAAGAATACCGTGTCTAGTTTTTGACACAGCACACCTACCTTGTATGGCACAGCTCACCCACCCTGTATGGCACAGCTCGTCATCGTTCATTAAATGACAAAAGCCTGTGGCTCACGTGCCACGCCTGCTCTTGTTTTAACTCTAAAGTGCGCTTAGAAAATTCCAAAGTCCTTTACTAGGTTTTTAACATCCGCTGCCACGGACGGCAGCGGAAGGTTGAGCAGGCACAAGGATGTGCCTTCTCAACCGGTGTGAAAAATCTTGTAAAGGACTTTGTGAATTTTCTTAGCAAACGGTATGAGTTAAAACGAGAGCAGGCGTGGCGCGTGAGCCACAGGCTTTTGTCATTTCCCACAACCTAAAATCTGTGCCTCCTCACAACCTAAAATTTGTGCCCCCACAACCTAAAATCCGTGCCCATTTATATTTTTTTCAAAGAAATTTGGCGAATTATACACTAATTGGTCATATTATTTTTTTATAGTGGTGTAAAGGTATATTAGATTGGCGTATTGACTATATTTGTGAGAATAGAGGGATGCGATATGGGGTACAATATATATTGTGAATTAACATCACTTTTGTTTTTGATTGTTATTTATATTTTTTATGCAATACAATATAAGAAAAAGAGTGTCTTAAATGTTCAGTTTAAGGTGCTGATGATTATGGTGTTTATTATGGTGGTTCTTGATGTGGTCTCTGCAATTACAATTGACCATTATAAAGAGATTCCGATATGGGTAAATACTATATTGAATGCGCTAGATTTTCAGTTTGTTGCAATTTCTGCTTTTTACTTTTTGCGCTATGTTGTTATTCTTTCAACAAAAACGAATGAAAAGCCAGCATTGTCATTTAATAAGAAGCTTATTATTGTGTATTTGATTTCGCAGATTGCTAATGTATTCTGTGGTTTTTATTTTAGAATTGATCCGGTGGAAGGTTATGTGCATGGGCAGCTTTATAGTGTGATGATTTTCCTGAATTACTTTATTGTAGTTGAGGGACTGGTTGTTCTTGTGAAAAATAGGAAAAACTTGTCAAAACGTGAGTTGATAGCAGCATCAAGTTACACGGTGTTGATGATTTTGGCTGGATATATCCAAATTGTAATCTTCCCGTGGTTGCTTTTGACAGGCGTTGCATCAGTTATTACAGTAATCATTATTTATTTAACACTGGAGACACCTGATTATGCAAAGCTGATTGAAACGATGGCGGAGCTTGAACAGGCAAAGAAAAGGGCAGATGATGCAAATGTTGCCAAGACTAAGTTTTTGGCAAATATGTCACATGAGATAAGAACACCGCTTAATTCCATTTTGGGAATGAATGAGATGATTCTTAGAGAAGAAAAAGAAGAACAGATTTTGGAGTATGCGAGTGTCATTAAGAGTTCAAGCACGACGTTGCTTTCAATCATAAATGATATTCTTGATTTTTCAAAAATTGAGTCTGGTATGATGGAAATTGTTCCAGCGGAATATGATTTGCAGTCTGTGATTGCTGACCTTGTTACTATGATGGATGTAAAAGCGCAGGCAAATAATCTTGATTTTATCGTACATGTGGAGCAAACCTTACAGCGAGGACTTTTGGGCGATGAACTTCGTGTTAAGCAAATTGCTTTAAATCTTTTAAATAATGCATTTAAATATACGGATAAGGGTTCTGTTACTTTATATGTTGGTGCCAAATATATTAATACCAAAAAGCTTAATCTTCGTATTATCGTAAAGGATACTGGAATTGGAATTAAGGATGAGGATAAGGAAAAGCTTTTTAAAGAATTTGAGCGTCTTGATTTAAAGAAAAATCGTTCTGTTGAAGGTACAGGACTTGGATTATCAATTGTAGGTCGTCTCGTTGAGCTTATGAATGGAACAATAAAGGTTGAAAGCGAGTATGGTGTGGGAACGACATTTACTGTTGAAATTCCACAGACTATTGTAGATGAGACTTATATTGGCGAATTCAATCCACATATTGTGATTGAAAATAAGGAAGAGCCACGAAAGAAATTTAAGGCACCAGAGGCTGTGATACTTGCTGTTGATGATAATCCGACAAACTTGGATGTTTTGGAAAAGCTGCTTAAAGAGACGGAAATGAAAATATATACAGCGAATAATGGTAAGCGTGCACTTAGAATGATGCATTCTACAAACTTCAATATAGTTCTTCTAGATCATATGATGCCAGAAATGGATGGAATTGAGACGCTTCATGAAGCTTTGAAGCAGGATGCAGAAACCGGCAATTCTCCTACATATATAGTCCTTACAGCTAATGCTGTTGCAGGGGCAAAAGAAAACTATTTGAAGGAAGGCTTTACAGATTATATTAGTAAGCCGGTAAATTCAGAGGACTTGGAAGAAATTCTATTGAAATATCTTCCTAAAGAGCTAGTAGTTGAAGAGTAGTATTGCCTTTTATATTACATTGATAGAAAAGGTAAAAATGTATATAGTTAATTTGGGAAGATGTAAAATGAAAATAAGGCGGTGAATATATGGACTTTCAAGAAAAAAAAGGCTTTTCATTTGACAAAATTTATAATAAATGTAAGGAAAAAACGGAAAATATTGCTAAAAAAACAATAAAAGGAAGAATATTTTTACTTGTAATAATAGTAGTGATTGTCTCTGCTGTTGGTATGGGCGTCGCAAATTTTGTGCTTTCTGAAAATCTTTTGTTAGATACCATTAAAAAGAATATGCAGCTTCAGACATCTGCATATACGAATCAGTTGATGGGAAAAATAAATCGTACTGAGAAGATGAGTGAGGGTGTTACAAATCTTTTATATAACAATCTCCCTGAAAATCCAGAGGATTTATGGGCAAGTCAAGAAGCAACAGATGAATATGTTGCAAGAATGGAAAAGACTGCTATGGCGGTTGCGTCTGACAATGATGAGAATGTTCTTGTTTTTCTTAGATTCAATCCACAATATTTCGAACCGACGGCTGGATTTTATTTGCAACAAAAGGTTGGACAGCGTAATGTTAGCTCCTTGCCAGTGACAGATTTTTCAGAGTATTCAATTACTGATCCTGAGGTGGAGTGGTTTTATAAGCCACTTTCTATGCATGAGTCAATGTGGATTCCAAGTGTTCAGAACCATAATGCTGAGAAAAAATTAATGTCATATGTGGTTCCACTCATCAAAGGCGATTATGAAATTGGTGTTGTGGGAATGGACATTACAATTGAGTCGATAAATGAAGTTATTGAGAGTATCCATATTTGTAATGGTGATTATGCACTTTTACTTTCGCCAGATGATACTTTGCTCAGTAGTAGTGAGCTGCCAATGGATTTTAAGAAAAATCAGATAGATGATGTAACTCTTTCTATTTTGGAACAGTCTAAGGGAAAAGTTTTTTCTGAACCTACAATGCTTACATGTAAGGAAACAAAGTATTTAGTATATTCGCAGATGCTTCAGAATGGGATGAAGGTAATTGTGGCAGCACCAGAAAAGGAGCTTTTAAAAGATATGTGGAAGCTTCCAGTGACAATTATTTTGATTGCTGTATGTATTGGTGTAGTAGTAATTGGCGTGGCAAAAAGATTTATCAACAAAATTGTAGGTCCACTGCTTTCACTTACAGAATCTGCTGATGCAATTGCTGAGGGCAGATACAATACACTTATTGAGGTAAAAAGTGATGATGAGATAGGTATGCTTGCAAAGACAATGCAAAAGATGTCTGCTGAACTGAATAAATACGTCAATTATATGAAACGAATGGCATACATGGATCCAATGACTGGTATTAAGAATCGTTCTGCCTATAATGAATATATGCAAGAATGCGAGGAAATGATTAAGAATCCTGATAAGAAGCTGGTTTTCATATATATGGATGTAAATGATTTAAAGTGTGTAAATGATACTTTAGGTCATGAGAAGGGCGATGAGATGCTGGTCGATACAGCAAACCTTATTCGTGAAGTATTTGGAGATTTTTCAACCTTTAGAATTGGTGGTGATGAATTTGTTGTAATTCTTCAGGATGAAGAGGCTGAACGCGAAGATAAATACTTAAAACGTTTTAAGGGTGATATTCAGATGCATAATTCGCAGAATCACTCATACGGTAGATTATCGATTGCTATCGGTGTATCAATTTATCACGAGGGTGATAGTCTTGATGATCTTTTTTCACGAGCAGATGAAAAGATGTATTCTGATAAGAGAAAATATAAAAATGCTAGACTTTCGGATTACTAAGGGGGAGCGTTATTATGAATTACTTGGATTTTGGACAAATGATTACTGGAAAATATGGACGAAGATACCTTATTAGAGGACTTGTTTATCAGAATTCATATATACAGATATATGAGGCGTCAGAGGCTGGCAAGTTCTATTTAGCAGTGGTTGTTCCTAAGGCAACTCTTCGAATAAAAACAGAGTTTGTTGAACCACTAGTGGATGTTCCGATAAAGTCAAAGGAATTTTTCTGTCCTAATGATGTTTTCAATATTGAGACAAAGGATAGAAAGCTTTTTGGATATATGACAGAATATGATTCGACGTACAAACCAGTTGATAATTTTTCGAAATATACTATGGAGCAGAAGCTCAAAATCGGTTATGGTATATGTAAGTCGTTTTCGAAGCTTCATTTAAATGGGATGGTGTACAATGAAGTGCCAATTATTTTTATAAAGGATGACCTTACAATAAAGCTTTTGGCAATTCCTTTTCCAGAGGGGGCAAAGTTTTCCAAGGTTGATGTTATCGGAATTCCAGGCATTACCGCACCTGAGCTTTTTGCAGTAGCGGCAGTTCGTATGTCAAATGTAAGCACGGATAGATTTCTTTTGTCGGCAATGCTTTTTCAGGAGCTTGTGGGAAAATATCCTTTTGTTGAGACAAATAATGAAAACCTGGCTTATCTTAAGTTTATTGGTTTGGATGCGGATGAGGTTATGCTGGAAAAATTTGGACATGGGGTTGTTTCTAGCTGGCGAGCTTTAGGCGAAGACTTACAGCTTATGTTCAAACGCTCATTTAGGGAGGGCGTTTCGAATATTGATATGCGATATGACCCAGATGATTGGGCGAAAAAATTTCAGGATTTTTTTAAATAAAGGGTGAAAAGGGAAAGAATAATGTCAAATGTTAAAGTAATTGAAGTAAATCAGAGTGTTTATGCTGCCAATAATTCATTGGCTGATGAAACTCGTGCTGAATTAAAAAAAGCAGGTACGTTTATGATAAATCTTATGGCATCGCCTGGTGCCGGTAAGACAACGACTCTGCTTAGAACTGTTAGTGAATTAAAATCAGATTATCGTATCGGCATTCTCGAGGCCGATATAGATGCAACTGTTGATGCGCAAAAAATGCAGGACGCTGGCGTTGATTCTCTTCAGGTACATACTGGTGGAGAGTGTGCAATGAATGCCGGCATGACCAAAAAGGCGCTAGAGGAGTTTACGATTTCAGATTATGATTTATTGTTTCTGGAAAATGTAGGCAATCTGGTGTGCCCTGCTGAAGAGGATGTCGGAGCATCAAAGCGAGTTGCTATTCTTTCATATCCAGAGGGCGATGATAAGCCACTCAAATATCCACTTATGTTTGAAGTATGTGATGCTGTATTAATCAATAAAATTGATACAGGCGATTATTTTGATTTTGATGATGAAAAGGTCAAAACACGCATATTGAATCTTAATCCAGCATCAAAGATTTTCTTTGTGTCGGCAAAGACAGGTCAGGGCTTTGATAAATGGATTGATTGGTTAAAGCAAGAAGTAAAGGAATGGAAAGAAAACTAAATGCACGAATTACCGGTTACAGAGAATATTTTTAAAATTACTATGGAACAGGCTTCTTTGAACAAAGCAAAGAAGGTTAATTCTGTTACAATAAAAATGGGGGAAGGGTGCGATTTCGTGCCTGAGATTATTCAGGAGTATTTTCAGATTTTTTCTGAGGGTACTGTTTGTGATGGAGCAAAGATTGTAGCAAATATTGTTCCAACAGAGATTTTATGTAAGGAATGTGGGAAGAAGTATCCTAAGGACTTGTATATGTATACTTGTCCTGCTTGCGGTTCTGACAGGCTCAGACCGCTGATTAGTAGCGATTTAACTGTTGAAACAATTGAAATGGAATTTGAATAGTATGGAATTGTTTAAAAATCTTAAGGAACTTAATCTTTCAGATCCTTTTTTAAAGGCTCTTAAAGCTGTAAATTCAATATCAATATCTGAGGACGTACAAAAGCATAGAGCGACCTTAGAACGTAATTCTAAGCTTGCAGCACCAATGTCTGGTGTAGAGACAAAAAGCTTTAATATAGGTGAAATGGCATGCGAGTGGGCATATCCTGAATTTCCACACAATAAAGAAACTGTGATTTTTTATGCTCACGGCGGCGGCTATAATGTCGGCGGACTTGGTTATAGTCGTATTTTAGCGGCGAAGCTAGTTCATCATGTGGGACTTCCTGTGATGTATTTTGATTATCGATTAGCACCAGAAAATCCATATCCCGCAGCAATTGAGGATGGGATGCTGGCGTATGATTATTTATTACATCAAGGCTATGGCGCTAAGAATATTATTTTTGCAGGTGATTCTGCAGGTGGAAATCTTGTGCTTTGCCTCATTCAAAAGCTTATTGCAGAAGGTAGGATGGCTCCAAAAGCACTTTTACTTTTTAGTCCCTGGACTGATATGACCTGCGCCTCGGATTCGTATGAGACCTTCAAGGAAAATGATCCAATTTTATCGATGGAGTATATAAAAAGATGTAAGGCGGATTACGCACCAGAGGGGGTTGATTTTTCGTTGCCCGAGTTTAGCCCTTTATTTGGAGATTTTCATAATTTCCCACCTACATATATTCAGGTTGGAAAAAATGAAATTTTGCAGGATGATAGCAATAAGCTATTTAAGAAGATGAAACGTCAGGGTGTAGATGTTCATTTGAGGATGTTTAAGGATGGCTGGCATGTTTTTCAACAAATGCCGGTACCGATTGCAGTGCAGGCAATGACAGAGGTCGGCGAGTTCGTGGAATCAGTTTTGTATTTTTAGGTGTTTGTATATTTTTAAGGATTTGTTATGAATGAAAATTTGAATTGGTATAAAGTAGATAATGTTGCAAAGGTATTTTTGGCAACCTGCGGACGTAGAGATACAAGAACCTTGAGGGTGAGCTGTACTCTTTGGGAAAAAATAGAACCACAGATTTTGCAGGAAGCTCTTGAGGAGGCTATTTCTATCAGACCACAGTTCCAGGTGAGAATCAGAAGAGGCTTTTTCTGGCACTACATGGAGGATACTGATTTGATGCCTGTTGTGGAGGAAGAAACAGACAGAATTTGTCCTATGCTATATTCGGCTGGAAAGGAAATGCTTCACTATAAGGTTTCTTATTTTGAGAATAGAATTAATCTTGATTTGTTTCATGCAATATCAGATGGTACTGGTGCTTTAGAATTTTTGGATATTATTGTTTACAATTATTTGCAGAAAAAATATCCAGGTAAATTTGATGATGTGGTTGTTCATTCCGGAGCCTCTGAATTTGAGCTTAAGCAGGATAGCTATAAGCAGTATTTTAGTAATATGGGCTTGAAAACATCTACTATGAAAACTGCGTATCATCCAGTTAGTATGATGCTTCCTTACGACCAGCTTCAATTTTTTGAGCTTCATATTCCTGTGGCTGAGATATTGCCAAAGGCGAAGGAAATAGGCGTATCGTTGTCCAGCTATCTTGGCGCGCGTCTTATGATTTCGCTTCATAAAGATATGCCAATTAGAAAAAGTAAGATGCCGATTACAATATCGATGCCAGTTAATTTGAGAAATTATTATCCTTCAAATACATCAAGAAACTTTTTTAATAATGTAAATATGACGCACAGCTTTACAGAGGAGATTTCACTGTCTGATTTAGCAAAGGAGTTTGATGAAAGCTTAAAGGCTCAGCTTGATGAAGAAAATATCAAAAAACAGATGAATTCTTATGAAACAATGGAATATGTGGCACCAGTTCGTGCAGTACCGCTTTTTATTAAGCAGATGGTAGTGCGTTCCGGGGTAAAGATGTCAGATAAAAAAGTGTCACTTGTTTTATCGAATTTAGGTATTCGTAAACCGGCAGAAGAGCTTGCACCATTTATTCAGAATTACTCGGCATTTTGTAGCTCATCAAACCTTTTTGTTACGGTTATGACTTATGATAAGGAGCTGGTGCTGGGCTTTTCTTCGCCATATTCAAGTACTGGAATAATAAAGGATTTTGTCAGAGGATTAACAGCCGATGATATTTCCGTGAAAGCATTCGCAACGGAGGTAATCAGATAATGAAAACATGTAGTTATTGCAAAATCTCTGTCGGTGGTGATTTGAAAAAATGTCCTTTTTGCCAGAGCAAGCTTGTTGGTGAGGACGAAGAAAGACATTTTCAAAAGCCTACGACATTAAAAATTTCATCTTTTTTTTATAAGCTTCAGATGTTTATTGTCTGGGCAGTAATTATTGGAAGTCTGGGGACTGAATTTATTTTGAAAATACATCCGTTTGAGGATTTTTATATTAGCGTGATATTAACAGTATGGCTTCTCGCCTTTGAGTTTGGCATAATGAAGCTGTTTAAAAAGAAATATAATTCAGCTCGAATATTGACTATATTTGCGATTATCGTTTCGCTATTGATTTTGGGAACCTCATATTTTGTGGGTTATTTTGATTTTGTGGGACAGTTTGTAATTCCTGTAATTGTCATAGGGACGATGATTAGTAATTTTGTTCTTGCTATGGTTGGGCAGGCTTCAAATGCTCTTGTTTATCTGCTTTTAAATGTTTTAGTGGGAATTATTCCTTATATAGTATTTTATGTATCGGGAAAAGAAACCTCTATTTGCTGGAGTGTTAGCCTGATGGTGAGTGTAATATTGTTTATTGGAGCAATTATTTTTAAAGGAAGAGCTGTATTTCAGGAAATACACAAACGTCTTAATGTGTAATAGTAGAAGGTGTTGCTATTTTGATGACCTTTTGATATTTTTTACTTAATAAGATTTTCGAAAACAAATATTATTTTATGGAGGATTTTATGGGAAATGTAATCGTTGCACAGTCAGGTGGACCAACAGTAGCAATTAATGCCAGCCTTGCAGGTGTTATCAAGGGCGCCATGGACAATAAGGTTGATAAAATATATGGTTCCATCAATGGTATTAAGGGAATCATGAATGATAATGTGATCGAATTATCGCAGATTGCAAAGGCTGATAGTGATTTTATTGAAAAGCTTAAGCTTACTCCAGCGATGTATTTAGGCTCATGCCGTTTTAAGCTGCCAGCTCTTGATGAAGATACATCGGTTTTTGATAAGCTTTTTGAGCAGTTTGCAAAATATGAGATTGAAGCATTTTTCTATATCGGCGGAAATGATTCAATGGATACAGTTGCTAAGCTTTCAGCATATGCAAAGAAAATTAATTCTAAAATCAAATTTTTGGGAATTCCTAAAACAATTGATAATGATTTGTGCGTGACAGATCATACTCCTGGTTTTGGTTCTGCAGCAAAATATATTGCTACAACAGTTATGGAGACAATCTATGATGCCAAGATTTACAACAACAAATCGGTTACAATCATAGAAATCATGGGAAGAGATGCTGGTTGGCTCACGGCTGCTTCTGCTCTTGCTAAAAATGATTATTGCGACGGCCCTGATTTGATTTACTTACCAGAGGTTGCGTTTGATAAGAATAAGTTTTTAGATGATTTAAGACTTTTGCTCGACAAGAAAACAAATATCATTGTTGCAATTTCAGAAGGAATTCATGATGCGGCAGGAAATTACATTTCAGCTACATCAGCAACGAATGACCAATTCGGTCATGCACAGCTTTCGGGTGCAGGAAAAGCTTTAGAGATGCTCGTAAAGAGCGAACTAGAAGTAAAATGTCGTTCAATTGAGATAAATGTTTTGCAACGTGCAGCAGCGCATCTTTGTTCACTTACTGATATCGAAGAGTCCTTTAGCGAAGGCGAATATGCAGTTAAATCAGCTATGGATGATGCTACAGCATGTATGGTTACACTTACTCGAATAAATCAAGACCCTTATAAGGTACAGCTTGGACTTAGCAATATCGATGGTATCGCTAATCTTGCTAAGGAAGTTCCTAAGAAATGGATTAATGAAAAGGGCAATGGTGTAACAAAAGAAATGATTGAGTACCTTACACCTTTGATTCAGGGTGAGCCAAAGCGTGAGTACAAAAATGGCTTACCAGTATATGTGACAAGATAATTTTTTAAATTTATTTTTGACTAGGGGAGAGGGGTATTTCTTCCCTAGTCATATTTTTGAATAGAAATGCGGATATTTGGCTGGTTTTTATAAATCGGCTGAAAATTGATAAGATGGGAAATGCTATGAATACTTTGATTTACTACTTACTTGAGGCTGTTGCGAATATACATACTTATATTCTTTCTTTAAATGATAAATGGGAATACAATTTTTCAGACAAGGAATTACATTTTATTGTAATAGGATTATTTGGTCTTGCGTTAATTTTTGTTATTCACCCGATATTTAAGCTTTTGGCAAAAAACGATCATATTATGGTTATCAGTTGGCTATATGTCTTTACTTTGATTCTTATGCTTACCTTTGCTATAGAAATTGGACAAAAGCTGACTGGCACGGGCGTAATGGAATTTGAGGATATGACAGCAGGTATTACAGGTTTTCTTGTAATATTCTGTGTTTTTGCACTTATCCGATTTATTATTAAAAGTATTATTAAGCTGATAAAGGGTACTAGGCGAAGAAGATAGAGATGCTTTGAATAACTTTGTAATAGATTTCATGAAACGTAAGGCGAAGAAGATAGAGATGTTTTGGATAAATTTGTATGGTCCTATGTCAAGATTTAGTACAAATTAAAATGAGAGGTTCCGCCAGCTAAGCTGCCGGCAGAACATTCACCCTTTCATACAGTTTTTCAAATTCGTCAGGAGACATATAGTTACAATGGCTATGAATTCTGACGGTGTTATAGAAGGTTTCAATATATTCAAAAACAAGCCTGTAAGCATGGCTGTAGTTCCTGATACTAAACCTGTTAAGCCATTCTCTTTTAATCAAAGAATGGAACGATTCAATGCAAGCGTTATCATATGGATAGCCGCTATGAGAATAGCTTCGCTGCATTGATTCAGTGGCTTCACGCCAGGCATTTGAAACATACTGGCTGCCACGATCTGAATGTATTATCAAAGGCAAATCGGTGTTACGACGAGCCTTGGCTTTGTTGATAGTTTCAATAACAGTAGACACTTCCATAGTGTCAGCAAGAGTCCAAGCAATGATTTTCCTGGCAAATAAATCCATAACGCAGTTAAGGTACACAAATCCATCTTGGGTCCAAATATATGTGATGTCGGTACACCATACAGCGTTAGGACGTTCTGGGTTAAACTGCTCATCAAGGATGTTGTGAAGTTCATTACTAAAATCAGAGTCTCTGGTTGTAGTAGTCCAAGGCTTCACCCATTGAGCTTTGATGCCCATTTCACGCATGTATTTACCTACAGTGCGTTCAGCAATGGTTTCGCCAGATTTGCGAAGTTCCTGAGTTATTTTAGGGGCCCCGTAATTCTGTTTAGAATCATCATAGATGGTCTGGATTTTCTTTTTAACAGCTTCTTTACGTTGCTTTGTAGCTGAGACTTTTCTGTTAAGAAAAGAACGATATCCAGAGCGAGACACACCTAAAAATTTCAGCATTCCGGAAGTAGAGACGCGGTGTCCATTAACTTTAGACGCCTCTACCTTTGCAGAAACCTCTGTATAGATAGCTTCCGTTAATCTTTCCCCAGAATGCTGATGGCTTTTTTAACACATCAAGCGCATCCTGAGCATCACGGAGCTCGCGTTTTAGACGAGCAATCTCTTTAGCTTCGTCTGACTCATAGTTACCTAATCCTCTAACAGGAATGTCGCCCTCGTTATCTCTGAACTGGGCTTCCCAGCGGGCTAGGGTACTGACACCTATGCCGAGATTCTTGGCTACTTCTGTTTGTGTTAAATCTGGATGCTCCTTGCGATAGTTGATAGCATCCAACTTGAACTGCTTAGTGTGTTGTGGACGTTTACGTGACATAAATGAGTTCCTCCTCTTGTATTGATTATATAATATTTCACGGGAATATCTCATTTTGTTTTGTGCTAATTAGATGCTAACA
>JAZLJM010000085.1:0-5320 GCA_045617805.1 Pseudobutyrivibrio sp. | reverse complement strand
TCATCCTTCTCAAAAAGCCCAACATACTTGTCACTACAACTATATGGGATATAGTCCCCACCATAATTTGCTTCCATATATTCTTCAGCCAAATGCATCATTGCATTTGCCACTCCATTTTCAACATATATCTCAGCATTTTTATCATATTCCTGTGGCTCAATCTTATCCGTCACATACTCATTATCTTTCACTTCTTTTTTATTGTCATTTCCACAACCAGCAATGAGTACTGCAATTATACATATAAATACCAATGACTTAATTTTTTTCACAGTTATGCCCCTACTTTTTATCAGCTTCATGCACGCCATCATAATCCATTTTGCGCACATGATACTCGATATCCTCGATTAGCTTACGATTCTTTGCTAACAAATCACCAATCAATGCTATCATAAGTGCCATAAAGCCCATAATTAACAAAGTACAGCCAAGAATTAGTGACTGAATATGGCCTGCAGTGTTGCCCATGATAGCATAAACCAGATATCTAATGATAACTGCAAGACCTACAAGTGTTGGAATCAGTGACAATATAGTAAAGGTTTTTAACGGCTTATACATTAGATAAGCGCGCAAAATTGTAACCATCGATTTCTTTACATAGCCAAACATACTGCTGAAAAGACGTGATGGGCGAAGCTCGCCGTTTGTCCTTATTGGTACTGATGTCTGGGCAATTTTGTTACGACCAGCCTGCACAATTGTCTCAAGGGTGTAGGTGTAGTCATTTGTAACATTGATTCGCATAGCTGCGTCTCTGGAATATGCTCTAAATCCGCTAGGCGCGTCTGGAATCTCTGACTCAGAAGCGCGCTGCACTACCCAGCTTCCGAAATGCTGAAGCTTTTTCTTAAGTGATGAAAAATGCTCTGTAGCATCGATTGGGCGCTCGCCGATTACAATATCAGACTTTCCTTCGAGAATCGGACGAACCAAAAGCTCAATATCATCAGCCACATACTGATTGTCAGCATCTGTATTTACAATGATATCTGCACCATTTCTAAGACAGGCATCGAGTCCAGCCATAAAGCCATAAGCAAGTCCCTTGTTGCGGCGGAAATTAACGATATAATTAACGCCCCACTTTCTTGCAACAGCTACAGTATCATCCTTTGAACCATCATTAATAATCAAATATTCTATTTCATCAATACCATCTATGTGCTTTGGCAAATCATTGAGTGCAATCTCAAGCGTCTCTGCCTCATTAAAACATGGTATCTGAATAATTAATTTCATTGAAAACCTCCTGAATTAAAGGTTATTCCGCAAAAGAATAATCAAATTTCTTTGTTGAAAGATTTGGATT
Organism: Pseudobutyrivibrio sp.; assembly: GCA_045617805.1. Classification (GTDB taxonomy): domain Bacteria; phylum Bacillota; class Clostridia; order Lachnospirales; family Lachnospiraceae; genus Pseudobutyrivibrio. Next base: position 4,002 of record JAZLJM010000085.1, on the reverse strand, counting down.
GTAGTATTCATCACATTTTGAAAGTACATCCTTCCACTTTTCTGTAAAATATGCACTCTCGCTATCAAGTCGTTTTTGCTTTTCTTTATCCTGAAAATCGTAGCCACGACTCAGTGATTCTAAGTGATACCATTCGCTAAAGGCATCATATACTACAAGTTTTTTAAGTTTTCTGAGCTTTAAACAATAATCTACATCATTATAAGCTACAGAAAGCTTTTCATCCATACCGCCGACTTCATCAAAAAGCTCTCGGCTGGTAAGAAGACATGCGCCTGTAACCGCTGAAACATCCTGTACGCAGGTACTTCTGTAAAAATAACCAACCTGCTCACGCCCTGACATCAAAAACTGTGAATTACAAACACCGCCAAGTCCTAAAATCAATCCAGCATGCTGAATTGTATTGTTTGCATAGTACAGTCTTGCGCCAACAGCTCCTACGTCACCGCGCCTGATGTGACCAAGCATCAGAGAAATCGAATCCTGATTTATCATCTGCGTATCGTTGTTGAGTAAAAGCAAATACTCACCCTTTGACTTTTTCACGCCATAATTTATCAAGGCTGCATAATTGAATTTGCCCGTACTTTCTGGATTTTCTGCCGTGTAATCCACAATCTTAAAACTAAAATCCTGTCGCTTTGAAAGCTTGTCATAATACTCTCTGATATCAGCATCGGTACTATTATTTTCTATAATAATAAACTCGAGATTCCTATAATCGCTTTTTGCTGTAATGCTATCGATACAGGCTGCCAAATCCTCTTTGTGATTCATATTCGGAATCACTACGGAAACAAGTGGCTCGCCCTCCCAATCGTAGTAGGTTCGATAATAGCCAAGATGCGAATCAAGCTCAACATGAGCCGGTATTCCAAGTCTTTTATAATGGGCCTCCACTGCCTTGCGACCACTTTCATAGGCGTACATCTTTGCTTCTGGATGGTCCGCGGTGGACTCGCTGTGACATCGCCAGTGGTATAAAACCTTTTTAATATGATAAATATTGTTTGCCTTTTCGATAATACGCAAATCAAAATCATGATCCTGCGCGCCATCGTACTCAGACAAAATACCGCCGCTTTCCCGCACTAAAGAAGCCTTGCAGACAAAAAGATGCGTGATGTAATTGTGCGAGCACAGCAAATCTATATTGAAATCCGATTTAAAATGTGGAAGAAAATACTCAGTTCCTTCCATATTTATCTTGTCCTCATCAGAATAGAGGCAGTCAATCGTTCTGTCCGAATTGATGGCAGAAGCAACCTCAAACATCGCGTCCGGTGTAATCAAATCATCATGGTCACAAAAACCAATAAAATCGCCCGTAGCAAGCGCGATAGCTGCATTCGTATTTTCTGAAATACCACCATTTTTACCGATAAAGGAATAGCAAATCCTAGAGTCGAGCTCACCAGCACATGCATCAGCGATAACCTCCTTAAGGCCCTCCTTCGGACTTCCATCAGCGAGGCAAAGCTGCCAATTGCTATAGGTTTGATTCAAAAAGCTTTCGATTAATTCCTTCAAAAACTTGTGATTTGTGTTGTACAAAGGAATCACGATACTAATCAGCGGCTTATAATCAAGCTTCGTCTGGCGCTGTTTTTTTAACATCTCCTCGGTCAAAGGGTGAGTCTTTAAAAAGCGTCTGTAGGAATAGTGCTCCTGATCATGGCCGATTGCTTTTAAAAACATTTTTTTAGCAGTTTTTACAACTCCGTAATGTGCGCAGTAAAGCTTGGCCTTTTCTATTTTGTTTGTAGGTTCTTTATATGGTTGAATCTTGGTCATTAAAGTAATTGCGAATAGCACTCGCGAGTGCCTTTGCATCTCCCATCTTTACAAAAATATGCTTTTCATCTGGTTCAAAAAGCTCATGATTCGCTGGCGAATCACCCAGGATAAAAGGCTTTTCCATCGCCTCGTAGATGTATGCCTTTCCCGGAATCGTGCGCTTCGCCTTCATAATGTCATCTGAAAAATGACCTGCCAGGCAAAGGTCTGCCTGCGCGATTTTCTCAGCCAAGGCTTCCTGTGTCAGCCAACTGATATAGTGGATATTTTTGCCCTTAGGACGATTCATCTCATCACCTGTTGGACCAATAATATCAAACATAAATTGCTCGTCGAGCATAAACTCCTCGAGCGCTTTTAAAATAACTTCCACTCCCTGAAGCGGTAAAATCGAGCCAAAATACAAAACTCTATGTGCTGTATCCGTGACATTGGGCTTTTTTACGTCTGGATGATAAATACTGGTATCAGCCTTTAAAAACAAGCGATACACATGATTTTCATCAGCCTCAAATTCTGAAATAAAATACTGTCCATGTGCCTTCGTATCACAAATAATTTCATCTGATAAACGAATCGTCTTCACGTCTAACTTTTTCGTAAGCTTACCCAAAAAAGTATCTGGCAACAGGATTTTTCTATCGAAACAAATCGTATCGTATACTGAGATAAAAAAGTCAGTAATCACTCTGACCTTTTTAAACTTGCCCTTAAAAAACGGTAAAACCAACTGCGGTGCAAAACCTATAAAGGCTATATCAAAGTCAGCCACCTTTGTCGTAATGAGCTTAGAATACACGCGAAGCAATCGCTTGGGATAGCTATACGAATTACTACCTATAACCTCAAGCTCACCTGCACTATCTTCTAATAACTCAAGTTCCTGTGAATTTCTAATATAATCAAGATTCTTTGTCGTGATAAAAAGTATCTTTTTACCCTTGAACGAATCAAATAACTCTAACGCTTCTTTCATATCATACTCCGCTCTAGCCTGGCTATAGACTAAAGTATTTGCCGCAGCAACACAGCTAATGCAATCTACACCAAAATTTCAAAAAACATTATAGCACAGAATTCATTTATCCAAAAATAGAAAATATCCTCTAGCCGCGTAAATATCCACTGGCGGCGTAAATTTACATTCCAAAATCACAGAAAAGAGATTCTTTTCAACCATTGCGTATGTCATAATGAAATGTAGCAGATCCCGCTTTGCTATTTCTTTATATTTTCTTCGGTTCTGTTCGCATGAGCCATTAGGTGCCTAGCACTTCAAAAATCGCACAACAAGAAGACTATTTTTCTGGCATTGAATTTTTCAATGCAGAAAAATATGACAACAATCTATTTTGGCTGTTTGAATCCATACTGTTATATGCAGCAATAAAATCACCAAGCTTAGAATCTGCAGATATCACAATGTAATCCTTGGGTTTTGTCTTTTTACCCGAAGGTACTGTACCAGAAAGAAGCTCATCGGCACTGATATGTAAAGCATTGCAAATTGGTAATATTTGCTCAGCAGAAGGATTTGTATGCTTAACTTTCCAATCGCTAACGGTACTCTTTGCTATCCCTGTTAAATTGCATAGCTCTCGCTGAGACATCCCCCTTTCATCAAGAATCTGAAAAATTCGTTCACTAATTGTCATCTTCAAGTCCCCCTCATATTCACACATATATTGCTTCTCATTTCCGTCTTTACGGATGTTGTGATAATATTAAAACCTGTTTGGCATTTTGTCAACAGGTTTTACATTCTTTTTATTAATTCATTTATATTAAATACAAAAGACTGATGGCATATTACGAAAAATTCCAGGAAATAAAATCTAATTTGCTTCATTTTACTTGCCGTTTACAGTTTTCCAATGAAGCTTATCACACCACAGAGTAATTGGCTTTGTTTTGCAACAGCATTGTACGACAGAACGTAATTTATTATAAAAAATGTCTGATATAATTTTATTTATAATTCCATTTTGTATCGGTCAATTATCAAAGGTAATAACCATAGGAAATATGCACTACGCGAATGGTGGCTTCCAGTTATAAAGTAGCAATCTGGTGATATGTCAAGAGGTATTTTGAAATGATTTTGATATGGTTTTCTTAAAAAAGGGTAACCTTAATAGACCTGATGAAAATCAGGCTAAAAAAAGCTTATTTAGTTGATGTATCCAGCGATACGCCGGAGTA
>JAZLJM010000084.1:0-7734 GCA_045617805.1 Pseudobutyrivibrio sp. | reverse complement strand
CACATTTATACACATTTTTTTAAAAAATGGATTAGTCCGAATATAAGGTGTGGATAAGTTATCTGTATTTGAGAATTATGTTGAAACAGATGATTTCATAAAAATGGTAGGCTGTAAAACGAATTTACCTTTCAATGCTGTCCCGCCTCAAACATTACTCAACCTTTATTTGTTTATTTTACCAAAAAACACATCCCCAATACGCTTTTTCACAAAAACTACATACGCTTTCAATAGACCACTATTTTCCTCTTTTTCTCCCATCGCGCCGTCTTTTCATCCGCGCTGTAACTCTTTGGACAACGATATCGTTCATCCGCGCCCATATCGTCGTCCAACACCCCAAAATCACCTTAAATAGACCACTATTTCCGCATTTCCCTCCCATCGCGCCGTCTTTCCATCCGCGCCACCACTCTCCAGACAACGATATCGCACCTCCGCGCCTTTATCGTGATTTGATACCATAAAATCACCACTCTCCGAAGCACGATATCCCACTTCCGCGCCTCTATTCCTCCCCACAAAAAAACCACCCAACCACATCGCCGCAACTACAACTACCTAGAATTCCCTAAGTAATTGCCCCGCCAATGTGATTGGATGGTCTCAATATACATATTAAGTTAAATGTAATTTCCTACATCTCAGAACTTATCGTCTCTTCATGTAGCTTTCCTACACTTTAGAGTTTAGTATCTCTTCCTGTATCCTTCAAAACCTTTTCCTGATATACCTTCCAAGTTCCAGGTGTCTGTACTGGAATAGCGCCAGCTCTTGGTCCCTTCTGACCTACTACGAAATCTTCTACAGCATATACTGTATTACCTACACGACCCTGACCTGCCCATGTTGGAATAGATCTCTGATACATGTATGCATAATTCTGTGCATAGAATACATAGTAAGATGGGATATCTGGTCCGTAAAGTGGCTGCAAATCTGTATTTGAAGATGCGAAGCAATCAATCTGGAAACCATATGATGGCTGTCTGTGCTCCCAAATACCACAATTGATAAAATGTGCCCAAAGCTGATCTGGTGTAGAAAAACCAGCATCCACTACATCTGGATACATCTTAGCATACTCCTCTGCTTTAAAAACTGTCTTGATGTAACCAGCCTGCTCGCCTGTTACATGTCCATAAGTAAATGTCTTTGCAGCTTCAACAGGTGCTGTTGCCCAAACAACTGTCGCAAATGCTGTAGCCATTACTAATGATAATGCTAAAACCTTTCCTAAAAATTTACCTTTCATATCATTCACCTCTCGTATAAAAAATTATAGTTTGGATAATTCCCCAAGTTAATTTTAATATGCTTAATTTGAGTCTATCCTATGTATCTAGTAAAATCAAGGCAATTATCTGATAATTCCGTGCATTTTTTGTGAAAAAATCTTCCAAAGAAAATTTTCAAATAATAATCCTATCTCTAATAAAATTCCAACTAATAATCCTATCGATAATAAGATTCCGACTAATAATCCTATCGCTAAAAAAATTCCAACTCATAAATCCTATCGATAATAAGATTCCGTCAAATACTCCTTCTTGATATCTGCAAAAACAGTATCAAGAATATGCTTTACCTTTTCACTTCTATCCGCATCCTGCACTCCAGAAAGCGCATTATCCACAAACTTAAGCTGTCCATCCTTTCTGCCATCAAAACCAGCAAAAGTGATTTCTTTTACACCCAGCTTTGAAAGCAGATTTACAAGCATAAGTGTCGAGTCATCACAATACTCATCACTAAAATATACCAACTCATTATAAGCAATTGTGCTATCATAATCTTCAACATCTCTTAAAAGATTTGAAGTAATTATCAAATGCTTAACTTCTGTTGAAACATTGATTGTATCGTATCGTTTCATATTCGTCAGAAAAACAAAATCTGGTTTTACTGATTCAAGCTTTGGAACAAAGTTAACTGATATTACAGTTGTGTCGTCATCTACCTCTGCTGCAATTGCATCATCTGCATTTTTTATCGACTCACCTGGAGCCAGTACAAGCACCTTTTTCTTTGACGTAATGAGCTTTGTAAGCTTTGCAATATCATCGCTATCATCATATTTTACATCCATGTAATCCATATAAAGCTTGTCGATGTATTCCTCATTAAAAGTCTCTGCTTCTGCCGGATCCACCTGAGACAAAATACGCTGAATATCCTTTGTCTTAAGTCGCTGCTTACCCATAAGATGCTCAGCATATGTACGATGTAAATAATATTTTGCAGAAAGTGCATATGGGATAGCGTAACCCCAAGGCTCTTTTGCCTTTATCGGTGCGATGTAATCGTCGATTGCATCATAAATTGGTTCAAGTGCATAGCTACAATCAAATCGCTCATTCATATAATCAGCTATCTGCTCTATACATAAATTACCAGGCACACGCCCCATACCAAGAAGCGAACCATCAATAACGATTTTTCTAGTAGGATTTGCAATCTGAGTCATCGTCTGTGCCAAATTGTAGGCAAGTCCAAGATTCTCGTGAAGATGAACTCCAATAGTAATATCAGGCAAAAGATTATTTTCAACTAAATAATATCTGTGACTCAAATCACTTACACGCATAACACCAAAGGTATCTACAATTGAAAATCCATACGGATGAAGTTCATTTACCTTTTCCAATACCTCGATATATTCTTTGTCAGAGTAGACATTGTTGTTTACTGGATTGATAAAAACCTTATATCCCTTATCCATGAGAATGCGCGCGGTCTTAAGTCCCCAGTCAAGTCGCCATCTCTTAAAAGAAAGACGAATAAACTCAATTGTGCCATCACAAGGCTCCAAATGCTCGAGATCAATAAAATCTGCCATCAAAGAAAAATGCGATTTGCCCTTATCCTTTGGTAAAATGCGCTTTACATCCTCGATAGTGTAATATCTTGCAGTATCCTTGTCGCAAACACTATCCCAGAGAAATCCCACCTCGATGATATCCACTCCTGCATCTACGAGACGCTGTATTGTATTTTTAATAACACTCTCACCAAAGACACCATTTACAATATGTCCTCCATCTCTGAGAGTACAGTCAAGTAATCTAATGTGTTGTTCCATAGAAGAATCCTTTCATCCGAAAAATTCTAATCTAACTAATATCTTTCATATAATATTAATTTCGAAAATCACGTATACTCTTTCATGTAATATTAACTATCGAAAAATCACGTGTACTCTTTCATGTAATATTAACATCGAAAAATCAAGTATACTCTTTCATATATTCTAAAAAATTCCCTTATTCACTATAAATCCCAGCCTCAGTAAGCTCCTGCTCTGTAGGCGCAGTGATAAGTACTGCCTTTAATCTGCCATAATAGACAAACATACTGCCACCCGCTGTTGCATGGGCATGGCCTTCCTCTAGTGCAGTCTTCAAATCGCTGATTCCGCCAGCACCACCGCAAGCTGTTACTGGTATAGTCACCGCATCTGCAACAGATTTAATAAGCGTAGTATCATAGCCACTCATCATACCATCTCTATCAACTGAATTCAGGAAGATCTCGCCTACGCCAAGCTCCTGTGCTTTTTTTGCTAACTCTACAGGCGACATATCGATAACCTTTGTACCATCGCAGATTACACATCTATATTGTCCCTTTACAAGCTTGGCATCAATAGACGCAACTACCGATTGAGAGCCTGCTAAAGCTACTGCATCTCTTACGAGCTGTTCATCCTCTACGAGCGCTGTATTGAGCACTACCTTTTCGTAGCCAATCGCAAGAAGCTTACGGACCTGCTCTAAAGTCTTGATACCACCACCATAGGAAAGTGGCATAAATGCTTCACTTGCCATATCAGTGAGGAGTTCAAAATCAGGTTCATCTCCCTTTTTGCTGGCAGAAATATCAAGAACTGCCATCTCATCAATTCCCTTACGATTAAAAATCTTTAAAGCATTTACAGGGTCGCCTAAGTATGTAGGCTTTTTGAAATTAATAGTTTTTATCAAATCTCTGTCATCAATTAAGAGAACAGGGATAATTCTAGGTCTTAAAAACATAATTCCTCCAATTAATTTAAAACCAATGTACTAGCAATACTTCACAAAATTCTCCAAAAGCTTCATTCCAAAATCATGACTCTTTTCTGGATGAAACTGCACGCCATATACATTGCCTCGATTTACTGCACAGACAAATTCATAACCATAATCACATGTCATCATAGCATCCTTCGCATCCTCGCAAACTGCATGATAGGTGTGCACAAAATAGTAACGCTGGCGACCAGTGATATCCTTTAAAAGAGGTACGTCTTTTTTGAACTCAACCACATCCCAGCCCATATGTGGCACCTTGAGATTCATCTGTTCTGGAATTTCAAAGCGCTTACAAGAAAATGGGATAAGTCCAAGTCCTGCCAACTCGCCTTCATCAGAGCCTTTTCCAAGTAACTGCATCCCGAGGCAGATTCCAAGAATTGGCTTGCCGGCTGCTGCCTCAGCTTTTATCAAATCGATAAGTCCAGTTTCCTGCAGTTTTGACATTCCCGCATCAAAAGCACCAACGCCAGGCAAAATAATTTTGTCGGCTGCTTTTATTTTTTCAGGGTCATCAGTAATTACTGATTTTTCACCGATTACCTTTAACATATTTGCAATGGAGCCCAGATTTCCTAGGCCGTAATTAATAATTGCAATCATAGTATTCCTTTCAAATTCTCAAGTATTAAACACAATCTGAAATATCTTTCAAATTCCTACACGCGCATGTTACACTTCATAAATTCCAAACTTCTATCTGATTCCTATACGCGCATGTTATACTTTTTATTCCAAACTTCTATCTGACTCCTACACGCGCATGTTACACTTTTTATTCCAAACTTCTATCTGACTCCTACACGCGCATGTTACGTTTTTCAATGCCAAGCTTCTGACAGATTTTTACACCAAATCTAATAAGCCCCATGATATTTTTGTAGTCCTCAGGTGTCTTCTTTGGACTTGCGATAATGGCATCAAATTCCTCTACACTAACGCCAAGCTTCTTGGCAATGTACTCCTTATCCTGCTCCATCTGGTCGGTGTCGTAAGGATTTGTCTTCAGCTTTTCTAATGCCTCCTCACGAGTCATTGTACCTGCCAAAATCTGTGTAGAGAATACATTTTTTCTAGTGTCAAAGCCAAACTTTGTAGGGAGATAGTAGCCCTCGAAAAATCTGGTAAAAACATTCTCATAATGCTTGTTTTCATATTTTGTCCAGCCGTATTTCTCATGGAGAAAATTCTCAGCCTCTGCTTTATCATAAACCACATAATCAAGCGGATAAAAACGCTTCATACCATAGACATACTTATACAAGAGACGGTACTTTAAGATTCCACAGGTAGGATATGTCTTCATCGGGCGCTGTCCGAATTTCTTATGAATATCCTTGTACATACGAAGGTCATTCATATAAATCCACTCTACAGGTGGGCGAACAAATTCTGTGGAATTATTGGAGCCTGTGAGCACCCATTTAATTTTGTGCTTTACTGCATAGTTATACATACTTGCAAAAATCGCATGATCCTGTGGTGCATCACAACTGGAAATACCCGACTTAAACATCGAAAGCTGAAAATCACTCATTTCCTTCCAATTGATTACATCTGTATACATATCGAGGTCAAGCCCCTTTACAATCTTCTCAATATTTTCTACAGCTACATTGAGATTCCAACCAGTATCTACTACATAGATAAGTGGACGAAGTCCCATGATTTCCTTTGCAATATACGCTAGATACGAGCTATCAGCACCGCCAGAAAGACCGAGAATACAATCATAATCGCGCCCCTCGCCATCCTTCTTTATCATAGCCGCAACTCTGTCAAGCTCCTGTCGATTCTCCTTTGTAGGATCCCAGTATGGCTTTATATTTCTTTCAAAATTCCTGCAATGGTCGCAGACACCCTGCTCATCAAAAATAATCTTTGAGTCCGTGGTATCCATGACACACTGAGTACATATCTGATATGGTCTTTTTACTATCTCTTGCTTTTTCATCATTAACCTTCTTCTAATATCTACAATTTCAAAGGTTCATCTGAGCCTTTTTCCTTTAGTCCAATTATCATAGGTCATTTGGCACTATCAATCTTCTTCTATCTCTGTCATTTTCAAGATTTCATCTACCGAAAGAACCTTATCAAAGCCCTCTGTACTTTCCTTCTTGAAAACAATCCTTATCGTCATCAGAACCAATTTTACATCAAGTAAAAATGAATAATTCTCAATATATAAAAGATCAAGCTTAATTTTGTCATATGGTGAAGTATTGTATTTGCCATAAATCTGAGCAAAGCCTGTAAGGCCGCCCTTTACTTTATTTCGAAGAGCAAACTCAGGTATCGCAGCGGTATACTTCTCGACGTGCTCGCAACGCTCTGGACGAGGACCTACAATAGACATATCGCCTTTGATAATATTAAAAATCTGTGGCAACTCATCTATACGTGTTGCTCTGGTAAAACGACCTACCTTTGTAATTCTATCATCATGATCCTCAGCAGGCTTTACGCCCTGCGCCTCAGCATCCACAATCATAGAGCGGAATTTTAAAATATCAAAAACCTTGCCATCCTTTGTCACACGAGCCTGCTTATAAAATACAGGACCATGGTCTTCAAGCTTGATAGCAATTGCAATAATCAACATAATCGGCGACAAAACAATCGCTGCAAGCGAACACAAAAGGATATCAAAAAATCTCTTTACAAATGCCTGCTCAATAGTAAGTCCACCTGTCTTTAGCATAACAAGGGGCGTGTCAAACTGGTGAATCCCCTCTCCACCACCTATAATTACATCAGAAATCTTTGGTGTGATATATGTCTCGATGGAATTCATATAGCAATACTTAAGTAAATCATTTCGCTCACGTGCTGAAACATCACTTATTACCAAGCCATCATATTCCTTTAACATAAGCTTGATATTTTCCATGCCCTCTTCAATTGATACAATTTTCTTGATATTGTACCTATCAGCTCGAGTATCCATCTTGAGCTTGAGCCCTACTGACTCTCTATTTCCATATACCATAAGTAGCTTCGAAGCCTTGGCATATCTCTCATAAATAGCAAAAAAGATATAAACACACACCAACGAAATACCAAAATCAATCGCCAAATTAAGCAAAATCGGTTTCACTGGAATCATCGTATTTGCCATCAAACAAAGCTGCAAATACGTAATACAATTCACAATCGCAATTGCAATCCACTGTGAAAAAAGAACATCCGCCATCCTGAGAATTCCATACTTGAATCCGTCACAAAGCCTTGTTACCACCAGCATAATAACAAAATAAATTCCCATCAACACGAACTTTCCTCGTCCTAAAAATGGGTAAAAGTAATCTTTATCAAAAATCAAATATTTCCAAACATAATAATAAGCCACTGCCATAATCAGTAGCTCAATCATGCTTTCTATTTTTCTGATTGTATTTTTATTTTTCATAGGAAAAGTAAAAAATCTCCTTTGTTTGCAATTTTTCGGATTATTCACACCTAACCTAATGATTTTACCTTCTTTTTTTTGTTGTGTCAAAATGTAAAGCTTTTTATCAGCATTGAAAGGTAAATTCGTTTTACAGCCTACCATTTTTATGAAATCATCTGTTTCAACATAATTCTCAAATACAGATAACTTATCCACACCTTATATTCGGACTAATCCATTTTTTAAAAAAATGTGTATAAATGT
>JAZLJM010000083.1:0-7390 GCA_045617805.1 Pseudobutyrivibrio sp. | reverse complement strand
CTTCCGCTGCCGTCCATGGCAGCGGATGTGAAAAATCTAGCAAAGGACTTGTTGAATTTTCTAAGCTCACTTTAGAGCAAAAATGCAAGTATGGATGGCACGAGCCACAGAATTTGGGAATTTTAAGAAGTTTTTAGTGCTGTCCGCCCCAAAAGGACATTTTTAAAAATTTGGCTAACCTCGGGAAGACACCATATCTGCGGGACTTGCTATGCTGGATTTTAGGATTTGACAGATTTGCAAGCACAGGGGTATGACAGATAAGAACCAGCTAGAGTATATTATAGTAATTAATTTTTGGGGGCATGCAAAAAGGAATAAGAAAGGTTTGGTTAGTAGGACAGGTGCAGAAAATATTATTTTAAATAAGTGAAGTGTGCTAGAATGTAAGGGAGGTGAATTAGCCGAATGCCTGATTTGCTTCCCCACAAGGTTAGAACTTTTATATCTGAAACAAAGGTTAGTTCCTGCGCTAAGATTGTTCTGTGGGATTACGGAAGGAAGGAGGATATCAGATGGAAGAGAAAATTGCTATCATTGGTTTGTTTATTAGGAATAGTGAATCGGCTGATGCGGTTAATGATTTGCTGCATAGATATGCCAACAAGGTTATTGGCAGAATGGGTGTGCCATATAGAGAAAATAGTATGAGCATCATTTCTGTAATTGTTCGAGCTAACCAGGATGAGATTTCTGCTCTTTCAGGATCTTTAGGAAGACTTGATGGTGTTACTGTTAAGTCTATGCAAACATCTTTATAATCTCACAGAAAGGAACATTATTTATGAAGTATAATGTGAAAGCTCTAGTGCAGGCAGCAATTTTGCTTGCAATATGTATTGTTAGTCAGGTTTTTAAGAATATGTCTGTTTATTTTACAGGCTCAATAATTAATACCTGCCTTATTATTTGTGTGTTTACGGCTGGTCTTGGTTGGGCAGTGATTTTGTCTGTGATAACACCTGTGACATCCTTTTTTATTACGGGAAGTCCTATTATGGCGGCTATACCACTTATTATTCCATGTGTAATGATAGGAAATATTATTTTGGTGGTTTGCGTAAAATTGCTTAAGGATAAGCCAAATAGAAGGGTGGGGACACCGTTGTCTATGGTTGTTGGTTCAGTCTTAAAGGCACTTTTTATGGGTGGCGTGATTGCTATGGTGATTGTTCCTAAGTTTTTGCCGGCTCCGATGGAAGGACAGATGAAGGTGATTCAGACGACTTTTTCTGTTACGCAATTGATTACGGCTTTGATTGGTTCTGTTTTTGCGTGCATAATTTTAGTTCCATTGAAGAAAATTTTGAAGTAAATAGATGCAGCCTTTGCTTGGTGTGAAACCAAATAAAACAATTTTAGTGATTCAAATTGAAAAAGTAAATTGAATATATTATACTAACCTCTGACAACTTAATAAGTCAGTCCTGAAGGTGAGAAATGCTGTGAGAGTCAGCGCTGTAAGCCCAACTGTTAAAGTCAGACTTTCATCTTCGTGCATGGGATATTCGGTTTAGGAGGTGACAGTATAAAGATTATATGAGTGCCTCTGTTGTTGTCGCAATTTGGGGCACTTTTTTTGATGCATAGAAATGTCTATGAATTAGATGCATTTTTTTGATGTATAGAAATGTCTATTGAGAAAAATAATTGCCCTATATTTTTTAGGAGGAATTATGAAAAAACAAAAAATCTTTAAAAATGCTGTTACCTTTGGTTTGGTATTTTTGCTTTCATTTCAGGTGGTTTGTAAAATTGCATACGCAACTGAATTTGAAGGTGAGAGTTGTCAGGGAGTAGTGGAGTCAGGTGATGAAAGTAGTATATCAAAAGATGAAGCACTGTCTAATACAAAACATAATGTTTTATCATTGCAAAATGTATCTGAAAATGAAAATCAGGATGTTTCATTAGAGGATATTGCACAAACTGTTAATGAGCAGTCAGTTGCAGAGACGATAGCTCAAAAAGCATTAGATAATGGTCTAAAATATTCTGAGAATGAATTTGATGATAAAAAATCAGGAGTTCTAGAGAATGATTTAGCTGTTCAAGAAGAACTTGATTTTGCCGTAGAAGCTGATATCGAGGATGAAGAACAAATCGGTGAGTTTCAGGTTGGAATAAAGGTTCCAGAAGGTTTTGCAGTAGAATTTGGAACACAGTCAAGCTATGTGCATTCGTATATTTCCTGTGACAAAGTTCTTTCAGATAATATCTGGGTTTACAATTTGCAGACTCAGGAGAAAACACGTACTGTAAAAAATCCTGATACAGGCGTAAGTGAAAAAGAAAAGTATACTGATGTAAAAAATGCAACATATTTTTACAGAGTCTATTCAAAGGATGATGAAAACAAAGATGCTGTGACATATTGGGGTTGGATATCATCTTCGGATTGTGCCAAGGTAAAGGGCACAACTCTTGAGGTGACAGAAGAAATGCTTTGCCTCAATGATGATAGCAAGCGAGATTCAAATACAGTAGATGAATTTTTGGAAAATAATGACTATGATACGCAGGATATTTTAATTACTGGCAATCAGGATGGTTATATTAATTTGGTTACTGGTCAGACTTGGAATTTGAATTGCTATCGTATGTGGGAGATTGTTGAGTCATATACAAATGCTCAGATTTCTCAGCCGGATTTTCATATAAAGGCACATACCTTAGCTACTGATGAAAATCCAGATGGTGAGGATGTTGTAAAGATTACAAAAAATAGCGGTAGTGGTGCTGTAAATACGATTGAAGCAGTTAGACCAGGTACTGTTATTCTTACAATTACATATGATGCACTTACGGTAAAGGGGGCAATGGGCGGCGAAAGGTTTTCAGCAATTGCACCTGAAAACACGGCAACCTTTGTAGTAAAAGTTACAGATGTCGAAAGTGCACCGGTAAATGATGGAATAGATTTAGACTGCGAAGTAGATGTTCAATATTATTCTTCAAACGAGGGTGCTACTGTTGTGGCGTTACCTGATGAAGGCTCAACTGTTCGTGTTTCAAGATGTGGCTATAATTTTAAGACAGGTGAAATGGAGCTTGGAATTTTTGAGGAAATCAAGCCGGCTGAGGATGGAAGCTTTGTTATTTCAAATTTGACAGAGGGTTCATCTGTTGTAGAAATCAAGGATAGTACTGGAAATACAGCTTATCAGGTGATTAAGGCAAAACAGATTTGCTTTCAGATAAAGGATATGGATGGAAATATTTATCTTGAAAATCCTACTGAAGATGAATTAAAGGCTGGCTTTAAAGCTATGAAAGATCTTAAAGCGGGCGATAAAATTACTGTAACTGCTGATAAGTTTTATGATGTATTCATGAAAAGCTCAGGAGTTTATAATGGAAGCGCAGCATTGCAGCTTACTGATAATTTTGGTAATGTTTACAGGGCTAAAGAAAATGCAAGTGGATTTTCTATTGCGTACACACAGGCAAAGGATGTTGCCTACAGAACTGTTGAAATAACGTTGCCTGAAGGCTTTGATCCTGCAACATTTACTTTGGATTGCTCTGTTTATCGAGATACGCGCTTTGGATTGAAGCTTACAGGTCATAGAACTGTTTATAAAAATTCAAATCAAAAAGCTTTAAATGGATATTTTGTTACATATAATACGGCGCAGACTCAGAGTAAGGCAAATGAGATACTGAATTCAGATACTGAGTTACTAAGAGAAATGGAGCTGTATAGAGAAAAGAATATGCTTCTGGATGAGGAAATTTTAGAAGGTGAGGTCATTACTGTAAATAATGATCCTGTGGAATATTTTGATTTCGGATTTTAGGAGTAAAGTGATGAAGATAAAAAATTTTATTAAAAATAATTATAAGTTGATTTTTTCTGTCGTTGCGATAATTGTGATTGTTATTATTGCCAGAATTGTATTTTTTTCAAATAACGATGATAATGATGAAATAATTGCTGCAGATAATGATTTTGTTGGACTGGAAGATGATGACAAAAATGAAGATGGACTTAAAAAAATAGAAAAGGGTAGGGCAATATACGGGCCTCAGAATATGCAGCTTGAGGATGATGAATATGTTGAGATTGATGAGTCTGGAAATATAGTGCCAAGGCATGGTAAAGGTAGTAGTGATTTCTCAAATTTGACTGAGGAAAATGTCAATAAAACAGAATTGGCTGATTTAGCAGACGATGAAGCTAATAAATCTTTAAATGACAAAATGACTGTAACAGTAAACATTTCCTGCCACAAGCTTCTTGGATTTGCTACAGAAAACCTTCGTAATAAAATTCCCAATGAAGGTTATCTTTTGACATCCTGTCAGGTTCAAATTGATGATGACGATACCGTGTATGATGTTTTAAGGCGTGTATGTGAAGCAAAAGGCATGAATTACTCGGCGTCGAAAGGCTCTTTTGGCGTGTATGTTAGTTCGATTGATAATTTGTCAGACTCTGTAGTAGGAAAGACAGCCGGATGGTGCTATTTTGTGAATGGGAATTTTGCAAAGGTATCAGCAAGTAAATTCAAGGTTGATGATGGGCAGACAATTGACTGGGAATATGATGATAACTGGGATGCTGGAGTTTTAGAGTAGTATGAAAATGAAAAAAAGTAATTCAATTTATAAAATGTGTAGAATAGCGATTATGGCAGCAATGCTTGTTGCAGTAAAAGAAGCGTTGGCGTGGCTGCCTAACGGCGAACTTGTAACTTCAATAGTTTGTGTTGGGACTCTTGTGTTTGGCTGGGAAATGCTTATTTCTACAATTATATTTTCATTAATTGAAATAATGCTATATGGTTTTGGAATGTGGACGGTTGTCTATTTCTATATATGGGAAATTCTGGTGATTGCGGTGATGCTTTTTAAGCCGATTTTTAAAAGAAACAGGATACTATACACGATTTTAATGGGGTTATATGGATTACTTTTTGGATTTTTTTCAGCAGTGCCGCAATTGTTTATAGGCGGTCCGAAAATGGCGATAACCTGGTGGATGGCAGGAATTACCTTTGATTTGATGCACTGTGCGTGGAACCTTGTTTTTGGATTTTTGAGTTTTCCAGTATTACTTAAAATTTTTGAAAAATCAAATGTGATAGTGGACAGGATTGATAGTGCAGTATAGTGATTATAGAAGCGTGAATTTGGAATATTTTGTTGCTTATACCCCTGAAAACTGATAAAATATAACAAGATGTAGTGGTAATTAATTATTTTTGGAGGAACATAAATAATGAAATGTCCATTTTGCGGTAGCGCTGATACGAGCGTAATTGATTCACGTCCTGCAGACGACA
The DNA here is from genome assembly GCA_045617805.1 of Pseudobutyrivibrio sp. Lineage (GTDB taxonomy): Bacteria > Bacillota > Clostridia > Lachnospirales > Lachnospiraceae > Pseudobutyrivibrio. The sequence goes on along the minus strand of JAZLJM010000083.1, from coordinate 2,102 downwards.
ATACTTCAATCAGACGTCGTCGTTCTTGCCCTGACTGCGGCAAGCGTTTTACTACTTATGAAAAGGTCGAGACTATTCCACTTATTGTTATTAAAAAGGATAATAATCGCGAGCAGTATGATCGTACAAAGATTGAGAAGGGTGTTCTTCTTGCTTGTAGAAAGCGACCAGTTTCTGCTGGTCAGATGTCAAAAATCGTTGATGAAATCGAGACTGAGATTTTTTCACTCGAGGAGCGTGAAATTCCTAGTAACAAAATAGGTGAAATCGTTATGATGAAGCTTGAGTCAGTTGATCCAGTTGCATATGTTAGATTTGCATCTGTTTATCGCGAGTTTAAAGATGTTAATACTTTCATGGACGAATTAAAAAGAGTCCTCGATAAAAAATAAAACTTATTTTAGGGTTAACTATTTGTTGGCATGCACGATATATATAGTACAAGCACATAAATTAGTATCGAGGTAAGTTTTATGAATATTTCGGGAATTCGCCCATCTCTTGGGTTTTATGACTATAATGCATTAAAGATTAATTCGGATTACACAAATTCTTTGGCTGGGGAATTAGCTGATGAAGCAAAGCCAGCACAGGTATCACAGGAAGCACAGGCTGATGCACGTGCAAAGCAGACTTTCGGTTCATTTGAGTTTGCAAATACTTTTAGACCAAATGAGATTCATGAGATGAAGGGTGCAGACAGTGACCTTGCTTCTCTTGATATCACAAAGGCTATCAGTGATATGAAAAAGGACACAGTTATTCATCAGTACCAGTTCTTTGTAAAGGATACAAAGGGAGCTACTACTGCTGAAGGGGTAAGACCTGCGGAAGATTTTGCATTATAAAAATCTATACATTTATAAGTTTGTTTTTTAATTTGTTATATATACGAACGGATTGATAAGTACCTGGCTTTTTAGCTAGGTACTTTTTCTTTTTGTATTTCTGTGTTAGAATCGACTTCATGAGTAAAAAAAGAAAATTATATCCGATGGATTATATCAAAAGTACATACGACATTGATTTTAAAAAGCTATACGATGAAGGCTATAGAGCCGTTTTGTTTGATGTCGACAACACGCTTGTACCACATAATGCACCAGCCGATGATCGTGCTATAGCTCTTTTTGAAGAACTGCATCAGATTGGTTTTAAGAGCATGCTTGTATCTAACAATAAAGAGCCTAGAGTGGCATCCTTTAAAGAAAAGGTTATCTACTGCGACTATGTTTTTAAAGCAGGAAAGCCTAGTGCGAGAGGATACCAGAGTGCAATGCAGCGTCTCGGCACAGATGAGAGTAATACGCTATTTGTTGGCGACCAGATTTTGACAGATATCTGGGGTGCAAACAATGCTGGAATCAGGTCGATAATGGTTATGCCGGTTTTGAAATGGCATGAAGAGATTCAGATTATTTTAAAACGAGTTTTAGAGGCAATTATTTTAATTGGATACAGAGTGTACAGATTATATGGAAAAGAGGTTGTAAAGACGCCTCTCAAAGGAGAATAACATGAAAATTGTAATCGCAAATGATCACGCAGCAGTTGAGTTAAAGCAGATAATTGCTTCATATGTTTCAGGAATGGGACATGAGGTTATCAATATAGGTACAGACTCTGATGCAAGCTGCAATTATCCAGAGTATGGCGAAAAGGCTGCAAATATGGTTGCTTCAGGTGAGGTTGATCTTGGAATTTTGATTTGTGGTACAGGTGTTGGTATTTCGCTTGCTGCAAATAAGGTGCATGGAATCAGATGCGGAGTTTGTTCTGAGCCTGTTACTGCAAGACTGATAAGACAGCACAATAATGCCAATATGATAGCTTTCGGAGCAAGAATTGTTGGCTCTGAGCTTGCAAAGGAAATTGTAAAGGCATTTATCGAATCAGAATTCGAGGGTGGCAGACATCAGCTTCGTATTGATATGATTACTGAGGTTGAAAAGCGTCAGAAACAGTTCTGAAAGGTAAAAATAATTCGCACTAAATTCCTTGAATTCAAGCATCTTTCTTTGCGATAGGGTAAAATAAAAGAAAAACTTTATCGCAAAGGAAGACGAAATGAGTAGAGCCCAAGATAGAATTAAGAAAAAACT
>JAZLJM010000082.1:0-3004 GCA_045617805.1 Pseudobutyrivibrio sp. | reverse complement strand
CATAAACTCTTCGTAATTATCTTTGAATATTTCTTGAAGGATGTTCATGTAATATATATCGGAGAGTAGAACAAGAAAATACCCCCACCCCTCAAGATTGAGGGGAAGGGGAGTTGAATAGGCGAAGCCTATTTTTTATTGCAATCGGGATTTAATTTTTTGAAAAATAGATTTGAAATTTTCAATAAAGAACTCATCTCGCATAACTACCAGGCAACCCATATATACAATCGCCCCAGTAGCAATCATTGTAAATGTAGTCAGGATTTTTGCAGGCATAAATTTGCCCTCGATAAACAACACGCCGTACATCAGCACACCCGCGATGAGGTATTTGTAAATAGGTGCAAAAACCTTTCCTATAGAGAGCTCTTTTCGTATAGCAAAAAGCTGCACGCCAGCGATGAGTGTCTCGGCTACAACTGATGCAATAGCGGCTCCATATGAAGCGTATTGTGGAATAAGTATGTAGTTGAGGACGATATTTGCAATACATCCGATGATGATGGTATTTGTGTAAAGCTTTTCGCGCTTTGTAGGAACTAAGTATTGGATACCAGTTATGTTGTTAATGCTGATGGCAACAGTGATGACGGAGACGATTTTTAGTAGCACATTTACTTTTTCGTAGCCGACGCCATAGAACCAGGGGATAAATGAATCAGCAATGCCAAGAAGCCCAAACATAAGTGGCAGACTCAAAAACCATGCGAAGCGGTAGGCTTTGTACATGGCAGAGTTTATTTTTTCTTTGTTGCCCTCGGAAAAATAGCGGCCGATACGTGGAACCATTACTGTTGAAAGCGAGGTTACAAGGACGAGCACCATTCGAGTGATTCGCATCGCCTGTTCGTAGTATCCGTTTTCAGCTTCGCTGTTTGCACCAGCAAAAAGATGAATCATGATTTTGTCCAAATACTGATATATCTGAACAGCGATTGTAGGAATAAAAAGTGCCAAAATAACTTTGATATCTTTGAAAGGAGTAAGCTCCTTTATATTTACCTTTTCGATGTATTTTGGAAGATAAAACCATAGAGATATGTGGCCTGCCATAGTGATAAAAGCAGTCATTGCAGTGTATAGCGCCAGATCATCAGGTCCCTTTATCATAGTGAAAACCATGATCAGGTTGATGATTCTAAAGATGGCATTTCGACCTACGATAAGTCCGAATTCTTCCAGCCCCTGGAAAAACCACGAGGTATCACAACCAACATTCAAAATCTCGACGATTTGAATTATGTATATGATCAAATATTTCGGACAGAAGATTGCGATACAGATTCCGAAAATGACTACAAAAATAAGTGTGGCAATCCATCTGAAAATCAGTGTATTGAAAAAAACAACACTCCTTTTGTGCTTATCAAATTGCACATATGAAACCTCTCGCTGCCCATAAGTGGTAGTGCCGAGATTCGCAAAGATGATAAAAAAAGCTGCAATCGCTGTTACATAGCTAAAAATTCCGATGTTGTCAGCACCGAGCACTCTGGCAATATATGGTGCAGTCAAAAGTGGAGTGATGATAACCAGCATCTGATAAGCCATGTTGTATATGTAATTTTTTTTGACGTTTTTTTCTTTCATAATAACTTATATGTCCTAAATTAAATCTTGATTAAACAAAAAAACTGTTTCCAATTTTTTAAAAATCAATTAAATCAAAACCAATTATTTCTAGCTTTATTATAAATTTAATTTCATTATTTCAAATATAAAAAACAATCACATTTACCCATAAGTAAAAATGATTACATTTTTCTTACTAACAAATTTATTGTAATTTCCTGTTTATAAAAAGTCGTATCCTATTACAGCTTCCCAAGCAATAGAATCATCCTCATCAAAAATTCTCCACCCACACTTCTACGTAAGCGCTTCATATAAAAGAACTTCCTGCAAGTCTTTTCGCCAGTAAAAATATCAAGGAATTTTTTTATCTCGTCATCACAAGTACTGTAATAGAATTTTTTAAATTCGCAGAGCATTTTTTTCGTGCGAGGACAAAAATTGCCGTTTAGCACATTGTTAATTCGCCATTTAATTTTTGCCAATATCCCGAGATTAGTTGATGAAGCTGCACCCTCGTGTCTTCTATACTTAGCAAGTGGCGTCCTGTCATAATAAATCTCACCAGCATTAGCAAAAGCCAAAAGCGATACCCACTTGTCATGATAAAAGATATCAGGTGCAGTGCTTTGTGCAAATGCAAGCTCAGCTAACTTCCTATTAATAACAATACAAAATCCCGGAAAAACACCCTCGAAAAACATATTCTGAAAAGTGACCTTTTCCATAGGATTGCCATCACAAAATGTACCATTGATTTCAAGCTTCTCATCACATATATAGTAATTAGCAGCAAAAAGATTAGGCTTACTTTCATCCATCGAGCTTAGTGCCTTAACAGCGCGCATAAGCTTTTCCTTTTCCCAATAATCATCCTGGTCACAAAAAGCAAAATAATCATATCCATCACTATCCTCAAGCGCCAATTTCATAGTCCTGCTAAAGCTGTTCCCAAAGCCCAAATTTTCTTCGCCTAAGATAAGCCTAACGCGAGGCTCATCCTTGTACGTATCTGATAAAAGCTGGTTGGTATCATCCTTTGACCCATCATCTCTTATAAAAATAGTGAAATCTGTATAGCTTCCAGCAAGGATGCTGTTTATTTGCTCATTTATATAAGTCGTGCCATTGTAGGCGGACAAAATTACTGCAACTTTTGACATGAAAAACTCCTATTTTCTATAGGTGCCTGGCACCGTGAGAATAATACAACAAAAAAGCCACATGCAATGCGACTTGGAATTTAAAATATCATTTTAAGGGAGGGATGTCAAGATGAAGCAGAATTTTTCAGCATTGAAAGGTAAATTCGTTTTACAGCCTACCATTTTTATGAAATCATCTGTTTCAACATAATTCTCAAATACAGATAACTTATCCACACCTTATATTCGGACTAATCCATTTTTTAAAAAAATGTGTATAAATG
>JAZLJM010000081.1:0-23795 GCA_045617805.1 Pseudobutyrivibrio sp. | reverse complement strand
TCCGTGAACTGGGATACCCAACATTCACAGAGTACTATTTGAAAATATGTGAAAACTAAGGAACCGCCTTGGTACGGAACCGTATGCCAGGTGGTGTGGGAGGTCGGTAGATAAAATAATTATCTACCTCCTACCCGATTTTAAGAAATAGTGTGAATTACTCTATTTTTTAAGAAATAGTGTAAAACGCTTTAATATTTTAAGAAATAACTTATATCACTTTAAATTATTAATAAGCAATTCAAATTGTTTGCTTATCTAGGTGTGATAAGTGAATTTAAATCTACACCTGCAACCTGGCTTGCGGCAGTTGTGTAAGTTGGATTGCCAGCATTTGCATAGAAATCCCAAGCTGTTTTGTGGCGGTTGTTGAGATCCATAAGTCCCATCTGTAAGCCCTGAGTAATCTCGCCATAATCATCCTTCTCACGAGAGATGATGATTCCATCGATAAAGCGATTGTTGTTTGCAACCAATATAGCATAGGTGATAGCAACCGCTTGTTCAGATTCACCTGTGTGGCTTGTGTAACCCTGCTCAGAAAGTTTAACTGTACGAACCTGTCCTGTAGGTGAGAGGAAATCCTTTTGGCATAAGAAATCAGTTACAACATCAATGTTTTGAACTGAGATATATGGTGTTGATTGACTATGCTTAAGGTTTCCGTTTGGAGTCCAGTTATGTACATCATAAAGAGGTACGTTGTAAGCATGTGTAGCAAGTCTCCAATCAATATTTCCTTCAGATTTAACATATGAATTAAAGCAAGATAAGAATTCACGGCCACCATAGAAATATGATGCGGCTGCACGACCCCATTGCTGGTCAGTACAGCAATATACGTTTGCATTTGCGTTTTCTGATTTGATTCCGTTGTAGATAAGACGGAATGCATCTGCATATTGTTTTGTGAAGTTTTGGAGTGAACCGGCATTCATGTAGTTCCACTGTGCCCAGGCATTGACTTCGTTTCCGATGATAAAGTTATCTACCTGACCATGAGCTCCACCAGAAAAGTGCTGAGCCATGAAAGCACCGAGTGCTGCGCAGTATTCACAGCCTGTTGTTGTTGCAGCATTGAAGCTGAGGAAATTTGCCTGTGGATTTGTGATACCGGCAACAGAGTATGGGTTAATAAAGTTTCTATCAGCACCCTTATCAACTAAGAGGATAACTGTAACCTGAGCGCCTTCGCTATTCCAACGGCGAACACCTGAATCAAAATTTCCTAAGAAGGCTGAATCAAAATGGTAGTCTTTTCCATTATATTTAAATACAGAGCGTCCATTTGAAATCTTTGAAAGTGGAATATTAAGTGTAACCTGATTGCAACCGAGAGCTCTGATATTGTTTTGATACATTACAGGAGCTTCTGTTGATGCAACAAGTCCTTTTTTTCCACGGTCCATTCGAGGAAGTGCTTTTGTTGCACAGGCCTCAGGATTTGTAATATACATACTATTTGATACAGCCTGAGCACCACCACCGGCGGCAACTACAACTGTAAATTTCTTAAATAGCATAGAATTTGCAGAATTTTTGTTGAGTGGGAAAGTGAAGGTTGCACCATTTGCTGCTTGTGCTTGTGCAACATCAATTCCTACGGCACCACCCTGATTAGGGTCTTGAGCATACAAATGATAAAGACCATCTGCTGATGCAACTGAGCCAGTAGTAGTGACTACAACATTTGCACCTTGAATACGTGCTCCAGTGATTGTTACTGTTCCAGCGGCCTCAGGAGTAAGTGTATTCTGAGGAAGCACGAACATTGATGCTGCCAATACAAGAGTTAGTGACAGACATAGAATTTGTTTTAGAAATTTCATAGATAATTTCTCCTTTACATTATTTACAAATTTTCGAACATGCATGGAATTATTTTAGCAAATTTGACGATAGTTAAGTAGATAAAAGTAAGAAAATATTAAGAAAAAAATGTGAACTATTTTCGATGTGATTACTAGGCTATAGTTGGTGTTGGGTAAAATCATAGTTTCTTTGAATTTAATTCACAAAAAATATATAAATTATTTGTAAGATATTATAGAAATGATGTATATACAGGGGGAAAAGCATTATTTGTGAGTGAAAAATAGTACTGATTATCATATAATTTATGTATTACGACATGGAGGGTTTGCACGATGATAAAAAATTCAAAGGTTACAGGAAAACTATTTTTAATGCTATTGCCACTTATTGTAATGGTTTTGGTATGTATCGGTTACTATAGTTTTCGTCAAATTTCAATTTTTAATGAAACTAGGGAACTCTATGGGGATACAGTTCTTACGGTTCAGTCTGAAATTCAGAATTCTCAGTTAGAGTTTTATCAGGCAATAGATGCTGAGCGTGAGATGAATTATAGTACTTATATGACAACTATTACTAGAAACAATTTGTGTGATGAGTATCATGCTAAAATTGATTCTGTTGGAGAGCGAGTTGCCAAAATCGAAGAGATGGTTTCTAAGGACAAGGAATTGTACACAGGAACATCTACTGATGAGTCGGGTGGAACTTTTGAGAACAACTTAAGAGGTTTTAATACAGTTTATAATGAATGGAATGAGCTTTATGATCCTAGTACTGGCAAGGGTAGTTATCAGGCTCAGCAGAATAGATTTTCTTTAGTAGAGATTTATCTCGAAGATATGAATATGATTATGCAGGCTTATTCAGAGAAGCGAATGGATGAGCTTGAAAAGCAGATATATTCAGAAATTATTGTTGTAGCAATTCTTGCTCTTATAATTGTATTTGTTGGAATAATTATTTCTGTTATTGTTGCAAAATATATTAAGAAAAGTATTGATATTGTTACATCAAGTACAGAAAGACTTTCGAATAATGATTTATCATTTGATATGAATGCATCTAATACAAAGGATGAATTTGGTCAAATGAGTCGTGCGACGGCAAAGCTTGTACAGGAGTTTAAGAATATTGTTAGAACTCTTAGTAATTCATCAACAAAGCTTAGCGAGTCAGAGCAGGATTTGAATAGTATTACAACTAAGGCTACGCAGTCTGTTTCGCAGATTACAAGAGCTATTTCGGAAATGGCAACTACAGCAAATCAGCAGGCTGTTGATACTGAGAGTATTTCGCAGAACATTGTTGATCTTAGTGATGTTATGGAAGAGAGTATGGCTTCTGCTGAATCGCTTAATAAAGCAAGTGTTCTTATCCATGATGAGACTCAAGAGGGTATGAATCTTGTAAATGAGCTTCTCAAGATTACAGAGAAGAATCAGGAAGCCTTTGATGAAGTATTTAATGTACTTAAAGATATTTCTAATTCAACAAAAGAAATTGGTGCTGCATCAACGCTTATTTCAGATATTGCATCAAGAACAAATCTCCTTTCGCTCAATGCTAGTATCGAGGCTGCTCGTGCTGGTGAGGCAGGAAAAGGCTTTGCAGTTGTTGCAGAGGAAATCAGAGACCTTGCTGAACAAAGTAAGAATTCAGCAGAGACAATTGATCAGCTATTAGCTGTGTTATCATTTAATTCGGAGAAGGCTGATTCTCAGAGTGAAGTTGTAAAAGAATGTGTACAGACACAGACAGATAGTGTTTACACTACAATGAATAAATACAAGACAATTGTTGAAAGTATTTCTACAATTAATTCTGAGATTGAAGTTCTTGAGGGTGTTAATACAAAGCTTGATATAGGCTTCAAAAATATTTCAGAGCTTATTACAAGTCTTTCCGCTGCATCTGAAGAAAATGCTGCAGTTGCTGATGAGCTTGCTCAGCAGGCAGATAACGTACTTAATAATGTAAATGGAATTGGTACAAGTAGTGAAAATGTACATGATCTTGCTGATGGTCTTAAGGATATTGTTGGTATGTTTAACCTTGGCGAAAATGACATTGATGCTGAGGAAGCAGTAGATTCTGAGATTGAGGAAGATACATTATCAGAGGAAGAAGTTGCAGATTATGAGCAGGCTGATGCAATCGAAGAAGCAACTGAAGATGATTTCTGGGGAACTCCAGCAAGTGATGAAGAGTTGTTAGCTGAAGGTGAAGAAGTAACAGAGGAAGTAGCAGATGAAGCTACAGATGAATTTTAATAGATTTTATAGCTAGAGGTAGGGACCTTGGTTGAATTTATGAGGTGTTTTCTATAAGCAAAGCTTGTAGGTTACATTTTATAATCAGCCAAGGTCTATTTTGATTTTATTAGGATTTAAAAGGCTTCATAATAAGCTTTGTGACAAACTGAAGTAATGAGGCACAAGCACTTATAAACAAGATTGTAATAAACATCCATAGTAGCATTTGTTTGCCATGGATTGGGTTTTGAATTGCTAACATTTCCTGAACAAATACTGCTTGAAGTAAAAAGATTGGATAGGATATTTTTCCAAAAAATAATGAAAGCTGTTCAAGTAATCTGTTTTTACAAAGTATTGTTCCCATATGATAAAGGACGATAAAAAGGCTATATCCCATTATGTGCTGTGATAGTGTCTGGCTGATGTTAAAAGGAATGAATGCAACGACAACCGTAATTCCAAGTGCGATAAATAGTGCCAGGTTACTCTCAAGTACCTGCTTATATTTGAAAAACAGCATACCAACGTAGAAAGCGAAAATGCAGGAAATAGGATTTCTAAAGGTGTCGATATTTAGTATGCTTTGCAGGGTGGCAAGTGAGGGAGTAGTAGGCTCAATCGTGATGGCTACAGGCTGTCCCAGCTTGTGGTTGATTAACATAAATGCGAATAGTAAAGTTAAAATTGTAGTTGTGATAAGTGGTATTTTTTCGATTCCTTTTAATAGAAGAGGATACACAAGGTATGCAATGATAATTGCACCTAAAAACCATTCGCCTAAGATGTAGTAGTTTACAAAAGCATAACGAAAGTAGCCATCCATGCCAATGACTGAAAAAATCAGTGTCCATGGAGAACAATCGGTTCTATAAAATAAGGCTTTTGCGTTGATTGCATTTCTTATGAAAAAAACTGAAAAAGAAATGTAAAACATCGGGAAGATTGCTTTAAAACGTTTTATATAAAATTTCTTTAGGGATGTGATGCTTTTATCGTTCATGTAAAGAAGAGCACCTGATAAGGCAAAGAATACGATAACAAAGGATTCTCCCCATAAACCAGTAGCATAGTTCATAAAAATCTTGTGTTCGCAAAAGCTGTAGTGAGAAAAATGGTAAATCACTACTCCGAGTGCACAAAAGGCACGCATAAATTCTATATTTGAAAGCTTCTTTTTCATTAGTTTCGGTACTCCCTAGGTGTTTTATTGTATTTCTTTTTAAAGGCACGGTTAAAGTATGACAAATTGTCAAAGCCAGCCTGTTGAGATATTGTAAGGATACTTTCCTTTGAAGTAATAAGTAATCTGGCTGCAATTGTGAGACGGTAATTGTTTAAGTAGGTGATAAAGCTTTCACCGATTACCTCCTTAAAATATCTCATAAAATGTGATTCTGAAAATCCAGTAAGCTTTGCCATTTGCGCTACTGTGATTTTTGTATTGTAATGCAATTCTACGAATTTGATTACAGGCTTGAGGACATTGATTCGACTATCATTTATTGGTTTATCCTTGTGTTCATATAAGGATATTAATGCAAAAAACAGTAAAAATAAATTTCCTTTTATAGCAAGTCCCCAGGGGCCAGTTCTGTCCATTGAAATATTGTCATTGGAATCAAGATAGCGTTTTACACTTTCGTAACCAGATACCCCGTTTCGATAAACTGAGGGGATTGAGACCTGGTTGTCAAAAAAAGGTTCAAGGTAATTGGAATAGAAGTTATCATCCTTTGTGTCAAATAGCTGTGTTGAGAAAATGATATTTTCATATTCCATTGCAGAAGCCTCTTTTTGGAAAATGCCATGAATCATTCCAGGTAATATCATAATAATATCGCCAGCCGTCACAGTGTATTCTATCAGATTTAGCGAAATAATTCCCTCACCTTTTTTTATGTATATGAATTCTATTTCGTCGTGCCAATGCATAGGGACTTGTGAAAAATCAAGTGGAATGGAGCAAAGATACGTATTGTAGCATAGTGAATTTTCAAAATGACTTTTTTGTTCATGTATTGATTGGTATTCTTCTATATTCATCATGATAGAATAGTACCACTTTTTGAAAAGATTGTGCAAGTAAAATGGTATAGAATAATACTATAATGCAAAATATAAGAAAAACTGGATTACAATTTAGGGAGGGGAATATGACAGCAAACGAGTATATTAAAAAAAGATTTGGCAGATATATGGATCAATGTACAAAAGAAGAAATCTATATTGGTCTACTTGAATACGTTAAGCAGGAAGCCAAAGCAAAGGAAATAAAAAAGACAAAAAAGAAGCTATATTACATCAGTGCAGAATTTTTAATTGGAAAGCTGCTGTCAAACAACCTCATAAATCTGGGAATTTATGATGAGGTAAAAAAGGAGTTGGAAGCCTGTGGAAAGTCTTTGGCAGAAATCGAGGAGCTTGAAACAGAACCATCTCTTGGAAATGGTGGACTTGGAAGACTTGCTGCATGCTTTCTTGATTCAATAGCTACAATTGGTCTTAATGGTGATGGTGTTGGACTTGCTTACCATATGGGACTATTTAAGCAGGTATTTAATAATAATTTGCAGGAAGAGGTTCCTAACCCATGGATGAATTCTGCTAATTTTATGGAAAAGACAGACGTATGCTATACTGTGGATTTTGGCGGCTTTAATGTAAAGTCACGTATGTATGATATCGCTGTTACAGGCTTTGATTCAGTGACAACAAAGCTTCATCTTTTCGATATTGAGTCAGTGGATGAGGGAATTATCACAGATGGAATTAATTTTGATAAAGGGGCTTTTGAAAAGAATTTGACGCTTTTCCTTTATCCTGATGATAGTGATGACAATGGTAGATTGCTTAGAGTTTACCAGCAGTATTTTATGGTATCAAATGCAGCACAGCTCATTATCGATGAGGCTGTGGAAAAAGGCTCTACACTTTATGATTTGGCGGATTATGCTGTTATTCAGATTAACGATACACATCCATCTATGGTTATTCCTGAGCTTGTGCGATTGCTTCAAATCAAAGGGCTTACGATGGATGAGGCAATTTCTGTTGTATCAAAATGCTGTGCTTACACGAATCACACAATTCTTGCTGAAGCACTTGAAAAATGGCCAATTCGTTTTATGATGAAGGCTGTTCCACAGCTTATGCCAATTATTCGAGAGCTTGATAATAGAATTAATAAAAAGTATAAGGATGAATCAGTTGCTATTATCAAAGATGATTTGGTACATATGGCTCATATGGATATTCATTATGGAATTTCAATCAATGGTGTAGCAGCATTGCATACTGAGATTCTTAAAAAATCTGAATTAAATAAGTTTTATAAGCTTTACCCAGAAAAATTTAACAATAAGACAAATGGTATCACCTTTAGAAGATGGTTGCTCTATTCAAATCCAGAGCTTGCTGCATTAATTGAGGCGTTAATCGGTCCGGGCTTTAAAAAGGATGCAATGGAGCTTAAGAAGCTTGAGCAGTTTGTAAATGATGATGCCGTGATTCAAAGGTTTATCGATGTGAAAAAACAGAGAAAGGATATTTTAAAAGCCTATCTCGAGAAGACACAGAATATTACGCTTGATTCAAATAGTGTATTTGATATTCAAATCAAGAGACTTCATGAATACAAGCGTCAGCAGATGAATGCACTTTATGTGATAAACAAGTATTTTGAAATCAAAGAAGGTAAAAAGCCGGTACGTCCAATCACGGTGATTTTTGGTGCAAAGGCTGCGCCTGCTTATATTATTGCAAAAGATATTATTCATTTGATTTTGTGCTTGTCAAAGATTATTGAAAATGATAAGGATGTTTCACCATATTTGAAGGTCGTTATGGTAGAAAACTATAATGTTACACTTGCAGAAAAGCTGATACCTGCATGCGATATTCATGAGCAGATTTCACTTGCTTCAAAAGAAGCGTCTGGAACTTCAAATATGAAGTTTATGCTAAATGGTGCTGTTGCAATTGGAACAATGGATGGTGCAAATGTTGAAATGCACGATTTTGTTGGTGACGACAATATCTACATTTTTGGTGAAAGCTCTGATGTTGTAATAAAGAGATATGAAGCTGCAAGCTACGTGTCAAAGGATTATTATGACAAGGATGAGAAGCTTGCAAAATGTGTTGATTTTATAGTATCCGATGAGATGCTTGAGGTTGGTACAAAAGAAAATTTGCAGAGGCTATATAATGAATTATTAAATAAGGATTGGTTTATGACCTTCCCAGATTTTAAGGATTATTGTAAATGCAAGGACGAAGCTTTACAGGATTATGAAAATAGCATTCAGTGGGGTAGAAAAATGCTTATTAATATTGCAAATGCTGGATTTTTCTCTTCTGATCGTACTATTGAACAATACAATAAAGATATCTGGCATTTGGCATAAAGTATTCAATTTAGTGCAAGGTGTCAGTAGACAGGGTATAATTCCTACATTGATTTATGGCTTCTCTCGTGTTAAAATACTTAGAGTTTGAGACATTGGAGGAGAATAATGAGTACAGGACTTATAGTTTTAATTATAGTATTAGTTGTTTTAGTTGGAGCAATTGTTGCTTTATACTTTTTCGGTAAAAAGGCAGAAAAGACAAGAGCTGCACAGGAAGAGCAGATGGCTGCTGTAGCCCAGCAGGTTTCGATGCTTATCATTGATAAGAAACGTCTTAAGATGAAGGAATCTGGACTTCCAGAGGCAGTAATTGCACAGTCGCCATGGTATGCAAAAAATGCCAAGGTACCTGTTGTAAAAGCTAAGGTTGGACCTCAGATGCTTACACTTATCTGTGATGCAGCAATTTTTGATGAGATGCCAGTAAAGAAAGAGGTTAAGGCTACTGTTTCTGGTCTTTATATTACAAAGGTTAAGGGACTTCATGGAAATACATCAAAGACAGAGACAAATGGCAAGAAAAAGAAGGGACTTCGTGCCTGGGCTCTTAGAAAACAAAAAGAATTGCAGCAGAATAAATAATTAAAACGTTTTAAATAATAAATGATGCCTTGTTGACTTGGAAAAATCAACGAGGTATCATTTTTTTATTAGGAAAAGTTATTTGATTTTGGGTAAAAATATAATATTTTAGCGGGGTGAACATATGGAAAGAAGTAGTGGAATTTTGATGCCAATATCTTCATTGCCATCAAATTATGGTATAGGAACATTTGGAAAGGCTGCGTATCAGTTTGCAGATTTTTTGAAGGCTGCTGGTCAAAAATATTGGCAGATTTTGCCGCTTGTACCAACAAGCTATGGAGATTCTCCGTATGCAGGTTTTTCAACCTTTGCGGGCAATCCGTATTTTATTGATTTAGATATGCTGATCAAGGATGGATTGTTAAAAAAAGAAGAGGTTGAGTCGAGAAATTGGGGTAGCAATGCCAGGTATATCGATTATGGCTTGATATATGAAAATCGTTTTGAAGTGTTGCGAATTGCCAAAAAGCGTGGATATGAAAAAAAGAAAAAGCATATTAATGCTTTTGTTGAAGAAAATCCATGGGTGGAAAATTATGCTCTTTTTATGGCACTAAAAAATTGTTTTAGTCAGAAGTGTTGGATTGAATGGCCAGATGAAGGTATTCGTATGCATCAAAAGGCTGCAGTTGATAGATATACAGCACTTTTAAGAGAGGATATTGAGTTTTTTACATTTGTTCAATATTTGTTTTTTACGCAGTGGAACAAGCTTAAAAAGTATATAAATGGTTTGGGAATAAAAATCATAGGTGATCTTCCGATATATGTTGCTTTAGATTCGGCTGATGTTTGGTCTGAGGCAAAGTTCTTTGAACTTGATGAAAAGAATTATCCGGTTGAGGTTGCGGGTGTTCCACCTGATTATTTTAGTGAGGATGGTCAGTTATGGGGAAATCCTGTTTATGATTGGGAAACAATGGAACAGGATGGCTTTAATTGGTGGCTGCGCAGAATTGAGGGTGCTTCAAAGCTTTATGATGTAATTAGAATAGATCATTTTAGAGGCTTTGATGAATACTGGACAGTGAAGTATGGTGCTACGACAGCCAAGGGCGGTATGTGGAAGAAGGGACCAGGAATGAAGCTTGTTGGTTTATTTAATGAGAGATTTCCTGATATTGACTTTATTGCTGAGGATTTGGGACAGCCTTCGCCTACAGTTGTACAGTTGTTAAAGGATAGTAATTGGCCAGGAATGAAGGTGCTCGAATTTGCTTTTGATTCAGATTCTGACAATCCATATCAACCTCACAACTATGATACAAACTGTATTTGTTATACGGGTACTCATGATAATGCGACTATTATTGAGTGGTTTGATACAGCAAATAGAGATACGATTCAAAATGTAAAGGATTACTTTGGAATAAATGCAAAAGAGGGCTTTAATTGGGGAGTGATTCGAGGAGGTATGGGCTCTGTTGCAAAGCTTTTTATTGCGCAGATGCAGGATTATCTATCCCTTGGAACTGATCATAGAATAAATTTGCCAGGAACAAGTATGGGTAACTGGCAGTGGCGCATGCTTGAAAGCGAATTTCATGAAGAGCTTTCTGAAAAAATATATGAAATGACTTTTAGATATGGACGAGTGAAAAAGGAGCCAAAACCACCTGTTATTGAAAAGGTCGAAAAGACGGGGATTTTCAGCTTTGTTAAACGATTGTTTAAAAGAAAGTAGAGGATATACTATTGGCTGAAAATGTGTTAAACTACAATTCGCAGGCAGATATTGCCTAAAGGAAGGATATACAATGAAGAGACGAATTATTGCACTTGCATTAATAACAGCAATGTCATTTTCGTTAATGGCATGTGGGGAAAAGAAAAAAGAAGAAGCAAAGCCAGCCGAACAGGTTGAAAAGCAGGAAGCTGTAGAGGATACATCAATGAAAATAGCACCTGTTGATATTTCTGAAAAGACTGTTGGCTATGATGTGCTTGATTATGTCACACTCGGTGATTATAACGGCATTGAGGTTGAGCTTAAGGGTGAGTATGACTACACAGAGGAAGGCTACACTAAATATGTAGATAGTCTTTTTACTGGTGACAAATTATATGTGAAGGATGATTCTGTAAAAGAGGTTGCAGCAGATTCTGTTGTAAACGTAGATTACGTAGGAAAAAAGGACAATAAAGCGTTTGAAGGCGGTTCGGCAAAGGGTGTTGTAATTGATGTTGCGGCGAATGCTTCAATCGATGGTACTACATATATCGAAGGTTTTACAAAAGATCTTGCTGGTGCCAAGGTTGGCGATACGATTGATGCGAAGGTTACTTTTCCAAAGGAATATCAAAGCGCTGAATTAGCTGGACAAGAGGTTGTATTCACTTTTACAGTTAATTATGTAATGAAAAAAGCTAATCTTGATGCTATGTCGATGGAAGAAAAGGCAACTCAGCTTGGTTATGATTCTTTTGACAAATTCTCAAAGGAAACAAAGAAAAATTACGAGGATAAGCTTAAGAGAAAGCTTGATAACGACACTAGAATGATGGTTATTGATACAGTTTGCAAGAATGCAAAAGTTGAAAAATACCCACAGGAAGTTCTTGATGCTCGTATGAAGATATATATTGATCAGCTTGAAACTCAGGCAAAGCAGTATGGTACAACACTTGAAGAATTCGTAAAAATGGGAATGGGTATTGAGTACGAAGAATATGAGAAGATGATTCGTGAGGAACTTGAGGATTCGTACAAGCAGGAGCTCGTTTTTGAAGCTGTTGCCAGAACTGAAAAAATGAAGCTTGATGATAAAGAATACGAAGAATATATTACATCAATGATTCAAAATGGTAATGGTATGTTTGCTAATGTAGAAAGCTTATATCAGATGTATGCTACACCTGTTATGTCGGGTGAAACATATACTCAATTACAGGCATATTCAGAGAAGGGTCTTAAGTTTTGCATAGACAATGCAAAGGTGACTAAGTAAATCTTCTTTGATTTTGCAAATTTCTGTAGTATAATTTAATGTGCTATTTAGGCAAAAGACCGGTCTCTAGTTTTTTTATACTTAGAGAACGGTCTATTGTGCGTTTAAAATAGTAGATATAGATTTAGCTTTTTTGTTGTGTTTAGAACACATCATGTCAAAGGGACAAATAATATATTTTAGGAGAAAATCAAATGAAACGCATGAAAAAGGGAGCGGGCATAGCAGTATTATTGATTGCTGTATTATGTCTAGGCGGTCTTGGTTATTTAGCAGGACAAATTTTGCATGACACAGTAAAAGGAGGAGATCAGAGCTTGAAGCTTGGTCTCGACCTTGCGGGCGGTGTTAGTATTACTTACGAAGCAGAGGGAAAGACTCCAACTCAGGAGCAGATGGATGATACTATCTTAAAGCTTCAGCAACGTATCGAGAATGATTTAACAGAAGATTCAAAGACAACAGAGGCTTCTGTATATCAGGTGGGTGATAATCGTATCACAGTTGAAATTCCTGGTGTTTCTGACGCAAATGCAATTCTTGAGGAACTTGGAACACCTGGTACTTTATATTTTATTGCGCAGACTGATAAGGATGGCAATGAGAATTATTCATTTGGACAGAATGAAAAGGGCGAACCAGCATATGTATTGAATACTGATATTGATACACTTATTGAGAATGGTTCTATTGTATGTACTGGAAATAATATTACATCAGCACAGGCTGGAAGTCAGAAGAATCAGACAACAAATGCTACTGAGTACGTAGTATCTATTTCTCTTGATGATGAAGGTACAAAGGCTTTTGGTGAAGCTACTACAGCGGCATATCAGGCTCATCAGTCAATTGGTATTTATTATGACGGAGAGTTTGTATCTGTTCCTTCTGTAAATGCTGCAATTACAAATGGTCAGTGCGTAATCGAAGGAATGGCTGATTTTGAAGAGGCAAATAAGCTTGCTTCATATATCAGAATTGGTGGTCTTGATGTAAAGCTTAAGGAATTAGAGTCACAGGTCGTTGGTGCACAGCTTGGTAGTGATGCGCTTTCTACTTCTTTAAAGGCTGGTGGAATCGGACTTATTCTTGTAATGCTTTTCTTGATTGCAGTATATTACGTTCCTGGTTTCGAGGCTGCGTTAGCACTTGGTTTTTATACAGAATTACTTATCTGTATTTTATATTGGTTTGATATTACACTTACATTGCCAGGTATTGCTGGTATGATTCTTTCTATAGGTATGGCGGTAGATGCGAATGTAATTGTTTTTGCTCGTATTCGTGAAGAAATTGCAGCAGGTCGTTCTGTTATTTCGGCTATCGAGACAGGCTTTAGTAAAGCTCTTTCGGCTATTCTCGATGGAAATGTCACAACACTTATTGCAGCAGCAGTTCTTGGTGTTCTTGGTTCAGGAACAGTAAAGGGATTTGCTATTACACTTGCACTTGGTGTACTTCTTTCAATGTTTACAGCACTTTGTGTTACTAGAATGCTTATGAATGCTTTCTATGCAGTTGGCGTTAGAAATGAAAAGGTATACGGTAAGGCAAAGACACCAGTTAAGTTTGACTTTATTGGCAAAAAGGCTATTTTTATGGCAGTATCTTTACTTATCATTGCAACAGGTATTGTTTCGATGTGTGTATACAAGGTACAGGATGGTAAGGCTTTAAATTATTCGCTTGAATTTATGGGTGGTACATCTACTACAGTTGAATTTAATGAAGCACATACACTTGCAGATGTAGATAAAAATATTGTTCCTGTGATAGCTCAGATTGTTGGTGATAAAGATATCCAGGTTACAAAGGTTGATTCTTCAAATGGTGTTATTTTCAAGACTCGTACACTTAACCTTGATGAGCGTACACAGTTAAATGATGTATTGATTTCACAGTTTGGCGTTACTGAGGCTCAGATTACTTCACAGAGTATCGGTTCTACAATGTCAGGTGAGATGAGAACACAGTCAATCATTGCTGTCTTAGTTGCAGCAGCATGTATGCTTATTTATATCTGGATTCGTTTCAAGGATATTAGATTTGCTTCAAGTGCGATTATTGCACTTGTACATGATGTACTTGTTGTATTAGCTTTATATGCAGTGGTTAGAATTTCGGCTGGTTCTACTTTTGTAGCATGTATGCTTACAGTTATTGGTTACTCAATTAACGATACAATCGTTATCTTCGATAGAATTCGTGAGAATCTCAAGTCTTGTGGAAATCAGACCCCTGAGAAACTTGCGGAGGTTGCAAATAAGAGTTTGGCAGAGACACTTTCGCGTAGTATTTCAACATCAATTACTACAGCACTTACAGTACTTATGCTTTTGATTCTTGGTGTTTCTTCAATCAGAGAATTTGCATTACCACTTCTTACTGGTGTAATTTGCGGTACATATTCTTCAATCTTTATCGCAACCCAGCTTTGGTACATTATGAAGATAAAGATTAAAAAGAACTAGGAGAAATAAAGATGATAGATATTAAATTTTTGCGTGAGAATCCTGATGCAGTAAAGGAAAATATCAAGAAAAAATATCAGGAGCACAAGCTTCCACTTGTTGATCAGGTTATTGAGCTTGATGACAAAAGAAGAGCAACACAGCAGCAGGCTGATGAATTACGTGCAAAGATGAATCAGGCTTCAAAGCAGATTGGTGCTTTGATGGGTCAGGGTAAAAAAGATGAGGCAGAGACTGCAAAGGCAGAGGTTGCTTCAATCAAACAGCAGATTAAGGATTTAGAGCCACTTGAGAAAGAGCTTGAGGAGCAGGTAACAGAAATCATGATGAAGATACCAAATATCATTGATCCTTCTGTTCCAATTGGTCCTGATGATTCTTGTAATGTTGAAATCGAGAAATTCGGTGAGCCAGTTGTACCTGATTTTGAGATTCCTTATCATACAGATATCATGGAAAGATTTGATGGTATCGATCTAGATGCAGCCGGAAAGGTTGCAGGAAATGGTTTTTACTATTTAATGGGAGATATTGCAAGACTTCATTCTTCAATTATCTCTTATGCTAGAGATTTTATGATTGATAGAGGCTTTACATATTGTATTCCTCCTTTTATGATTCGCTCAAATGTTGTAACTGGTGTTATGTCATTTGAAGAGATGGATGCTATGATGTACAAAATCGAGGGGGAGGATTTATATCTCATCGGTACCTCTGAGCATTCTATGATTGGTAAGTTTATTGATACACTTAATGAAGAGTCAAAGCTTCCATATACTCTTACAAGCTATTCACCTTGCTTCAGAAAAGAGAAGGGTGCACATGGTATAGAAGAGCGTGGCGTATATCGTATTCACCAGTTTGAAAAGCAGGAGATGATCGTTGTATGTAAGCCAGAGGACTCAAAGATGTACTATGATAAGCTTTGGCAGAATACAGTTGATTTGTTTAGAAGCCTTGATGTACCTGTTCGTACTCTTGAGTGCTGCTCAGGCGATTTGGCAGATCTCAAGGTTAAGTCATGTGATGTTGAGGCATGGTCACCTCGTCAGAAGAAATATTTTGAGGTTGGTAGCTGCTCAAATCTCGGTGATGCACAGGCAAGACGTCTTAAGATTCGTGTTAAGGGCGAGGATGGAAGCAAGTATTTTGCACACACTCTTAACAATACAGTTGTTGCTCCACCACGTATGCTTATTGCATTTTTGGAGAACAATTTGCGTGCAGATGGTTCTGTTGCAATTCCAAAGGTTTTACAGCCATATATGGGTGGAAAGACAGAGCTTACACCAGTTAAATAATTGTATGCAGTAGCATACTGTTGTTCATATTCGGGGGAATGTTGGGGCAACGAAAGGAAATAATATGTTACAAAGTAGAGAAGATATTAGAAATGTTGCAATTATCGCTCACGTTGATCATGGTAAAACAACTTTAGTTGATGAGCTATTAAAGCAGTCAGGTGTTTTTAGAGATAATGAGGAAGTAGCAGAACGAGTTATGGATTCTGGTGATATCGAGCGTGAGAGAGGTATTACAATTCTTTCTAAGAATACTGCTATTAAATATAAGGACACAAAAATCAATATTATTGATACACCAGGTCATGCTGATTTCGGTGGTGAGGTTGAGCGTGTTCTTAAGATGGTAAATGGTGTTGTTCTCGTCGTTGATGCATTTGAGGGCGCTATGCCACAGACAAAGTTCGTTCTTATGAAGGCACTTGATCTTGATTTACCAGTTATTGTATGTATAAACAAAATTGATAGACCAGAGGCCAGACCTGATGAGGTTGTTGATGAAGTATTAGAGCTCTTTATGGATCTTGATGCATCTGATGAGCAGCTTGATTGCCCATTCTTATATGCATCTGCTAAGCAGGGCTTTGCTGTAAAGGATTTAGCTGACGAGAAAAAGGATATGGTTCCTCTTTTTGAGACAATCCTTGATTATATCCCAGCTCCACAGGGTGATCCTGAGGCTCCTACACAGGTTCTTATTTCTACAATTGATTACAATGAGTATGTTGGTCGTATCGGTGTAGGAAAGGTTGAAAATGGTTCTATCAAGATTAATCAGGATGCTGTTGTAGTAAACGCACATGATGAATCAAAGAATAGCAAGGTTCGTATTTCTAAGCTTTATGAGTACGATGGATTAAACAAGGTAGATGTTACTGAAGCAAAGATTGGTTCGATTGTAGCTATTTCAGGTATTTCTGATATTCATATCGGAGATACAATTTGTGCTGTAGATGCTCCAAATCCTATTCCATTCCAGAAGATTTCTGAGCCTACAATTTCTATGAATTTTATAGTAAATGATAGTCCACTTGCAGGTCAGGAAGGTAAGTTCGTAACCTCTCGTCACATTCGTGAGAGACTTATGAAGGAGCTGAATACAGACGTATCACTTAGAGTTGAGGATACAGATTCTCCAGATTCTCTTAAGGTTTCAGGTCGTGGTGAGCTTCATTTATCAGTTCTAATCGAGAATATGAGACGTGAAGGCTTCGAGTTTGCTGTATCAAAGGCAGAGGTTCTTTATAAAGAGGATGAAAAAGGACATAAGCTTGAGCCAATGGAAATTGCTTATGTAGATGTACCTGATGAATTTACAGGTGCAGTTATCGAGAAGCTTTCTCAGCGCAAGGGTGAGCTTCAAAATATGACACCTATTGCTGGTGGCTATACACGTATCGAATTTAGAATTCCATCTCGTGGTCTTATTGGCTATAGAGGTGAGTTTATGACTGATACAAAGGGTAATGGTATCATCAATACAAGCTTTGATGGCTATGATTTGTATAAGGGTGATATTGCATATAGAAAACAGGGTTCACTTATCGCATTTGAGACAGGTGAGTCTGTAACTTATGGTTTGTTCTCTGCTCAGGAGCGTGGAACTTTATTTATCGGTGCTGGTGAGAAGGTATATTCTGGTATGGTTATCGGACAGAGCTCACGTGCCGAGGATATCGAGCTTAATGTATGTAAGAAAAAGCATCTTACAAATACTCGTTCTTCATCTGCTGATGAGGCACTTACACTTGTTCCACCTAGAATATTAAGTCTTGAGCAGGCTTTAGATTTTATTGATGTTGATGAGCTTTTGGAGGTAACTCCTGAGAATCTTCGTATCAGAAAGAGAATTCTTGATCCGCTTATGAGAAAGAGAGCAAGTATCAGAAAGTAGAGTGAATATGGAAAAAGGTACAATTCAAGTGTATTACGGTGAAGGTCAGGGGAAAACCTCTGCTTCACTGGGACACGCACTTAGAAAAGCATCTGAGGGAAAACACACCTATATTATTCAATTTTTGAAGTGTCAGATGAATACAGATTATCTGGAAAAGTTGGAGCCTGAGGTAAAGCTTTTTAGATTTGAAAGAACAAAAGAAGGCTTTGATGATTTGACAGATGAGCAAAAACAGGAGCAAAAGGTAAATATCCAAAATGGTTTAAATTTTGCTAAAAAAGTTTTAACTACTGGAGAATGCGATTTACTTGTTCTTGATGAAGTACTAGGACTAATTGATGAAGGTATGGCAACAGAGGAGGAAGTACTTAGTATATTAAAGAACCGTTCAATATTTACAAATGTAATTTTGACTGGATATAAGATAACACCAGGTATTTTTGAAATTGCGGATAGTGTGTTAAATGTTCAGCCAGAAAAATAGTTGTTATAGATAAGGGGTAGATAACAACTGGTTTTATGTTGCGAGGGAGAATATGAGTAATACAATGATGGCTCAAAGTGTATTGTTGATTTCGCTTGAAGTTTGCATAGTAATGCTAGTATTTATTTTTACAATGCGTTCGTTTGATTCCAAGCTTCGCGTAGGGTTTGTTAAGCTTAATGTGGCAATGATTATTGCGATATTAAGTAATATGATTACACAACATGTGAATTCGATAGATGAAAATATAATATATTTAAATCGAATCATAAATTTAGTGGTAGAGAGTTATTTAATTCTTGAAGCATTATATATGGTTGCTAAATTTGATGATTTTGTTAGCAAGATAAGAAATGCTTTACCTTTTTTCTTTGTGCTGGGACTTAGCTTGATTTCGCCATCTACACATTTATTGTTTTATGTGGATGAGGCGGGAAATTTGGTAGATACTCCAATTTATTGGTTTGTATATTTGGAGTTTATTATTTATGGAGCGTTGATTTTTCAACACTTTGTACAGAAGAAGCATGAGAATAAAAAGGAAAAATGCATTTTTATTGGAACTCTTTTGTGCATGGTGCTTGCGGGCGTAGTCTTCGAAAAATATAATATTTTTTGCAATACGATAATTGCTACCTCTGTTGTTGCAATTATGATTATGTTTGTTTATATGTATGCTGAGCGCTACAATGTTGATTCGGTAACATATTGCTATAAGAGAAGAGTTTTTTATGGAGACGCAGTAAAGTTTGGTCGTCATAATATGTCAGTGGTATCAATGGATTTGAACAATCTCAAATATATCAATGACAATTATGGTCACAAAGCAGGTGATGAGGCATTAAAGACTTTTGCAAATATCTGTAAAAAGGCAAAGGCTTCAAAGTTCATTTTGTATAGAACTGGTGGAGATGAATTTATGATGCTTGGTGTAAAAGCGACATATGAGGAGACTGCTGATTTAATTCAAAAAATTAAGCAAGACCTTGAAGCTACTCCATATACATGTTCTTATGGTATAGCGATGTATGGACCAGATGACGATTTTGAAGATATCGTGGTTCAGGCTGATGCATGTATGTATCTGGATAAAAAGAAATTCAAATTGTTAAATAGAAAAGAAATACTTAATTGTGAAGAACAATTATCAAAGATGTATTGTTCGGTAAATTAATGGAGAGATAAGATGACAAAAGTAGTTATGCATGGCTGCAATGGCCATATGGGACAAGTAATAACAGGGATTTGTAAAGCTGATGCAAATGTTGAAATTGTTGCTGGTGTTGATAAATTCAAGGGTATCGAAAATGATTATCCTGTATATGATACACTTGTTGATGTAGATGTTGATTTTGACGTAATTATTGATTTTTCAAATGTTGCAGCAGTTGATTGTATTCTTGATTTTTGTGAGAAGAATAATAAGCCAGTTGTTCTTTGTACAACAGGTCTTACACAGGAACATATTGAACACGTAGATGCTGCAAGTAAGAAGGTTGCTGTACTTCGTTCAGCAAATATGTCTCTTGGAATTAACACACTTTTTGATTTATGTAAAAAAGCAACTCAGGTTTTTGCTGAGGCGGGCTTTGATATTGAGATAGTTGAGAAGCATCATAATCAAAAGCTTGATGCACCAAGTGGTACTGCACTTGCTCTTGCTGACGCAATTAATGAGGCCCTTCCTGAGAAGTATGATTATTGTTATGATCGTTCTTCTAGAAATGAGAAGAGACCCAAAAAGGAAATTGGTATTTCGGCTGTTCGTGGTGGAAACATTGTAGGCGAGCATGAAATTATTTTTGCAGGTCTTGATGAAGTGATTACAATTAAGCATACAGCATATTCAAAGGGCGTCTTTGGAAAGGGTGCTGTTGAAGCAGCAAAATTCCTTGCAGGAAAATCTGCAGGTTTGTATGATATGAAGGATGTAATTGGAGAAAAGTAATGTATATACAGCTTAATTCACAAATTATATGCTACGAAAAGACCGGCGAGGGCTCGCCGGTTATTCTTATACATGGAAATAGGGAGGACCACCATATTTTTGATAAGCTGGTGGAGACCATGGAAAAGGAACATACAGTGTATGCAGTCGATTTACGTGGACATGGCGAAAGCGCGACTCCGAAGACTTTCCATTACAAAGAAATGGCACATGACATTGTTAATTTAATTGGAGCACTTGATATTCACAAGCCATATTTGCTGGGCTTTTCTGATGGTGCAATTGTGTCACTTTTGGTTGCGATGGGAAGAAGCGATTTGCTTAGTGGTGTTATTTCTTGTGGTGCTAATCTTTCTCCTGATGGAATTAAGCATAGAGACATGCGCGCAATAAAAAAGGAATTTAAAGAAACAGGTGACCCTAGAGTTGCGCTTATGATTAATGAACCTGATATCAAGGAGTTTGACCTCAAGAAAATATCTGTTCCTGTACTTGTTGTGGCAGGTCAGGATGATATGATAAAAGAAAAAGAAACTGAAAAGATTGTTCGTGGTATTAGAATGTCGACAAAGCTTATTCTTTCGGGTGAAAATCATGGAAGTTATATCTATGGAACAGATAAGCTTTATCAATATATCAGAACATTTTTTAAGTAAAATTTTTTGTAAAATATTCTGGGGATGAAATTTATTATTTGCTTTCTTAGAGAAATCAAGAGAATATAAAGTGAATTTTCTTATTTTGTATATGAAATTATATTATGTTGAGGTAATAACTCATGGAAATTGAAAGAAAATTTTTAGTAAAGGATATACCAGATTTGTCAGGTATATCTTTTTCTGAAATTGAGCAAGGGTATATTTGTACTAAGCCAGTTGTTAGGATTAGAAAAAGAGATGACAAGTATATTTTGACGTATAAAGGCTCTGGACTTATGGCACATGAAGAAATTGAAGCCAATATTAGTGCGACAGATTATGCGAATTTAAGCAAAAAAATAGACGGTCACTTCATTACAAAGCGCCGTTATTTAATCCCATATGATAAGTACACTATCGAGCTTGATGTGTTTTCTGGTCATATGGCGGGTTTGGTTTTGGCTGAGGTTGAATTTGAATCTGTGGAAGAAGCTAATAGCTTTCAAACCCCGGAATGGTTTGCTGAAGATGTAACTTCAGACCACAGATATCATAACAATGCCATGATTTTTGAAAATCCTTTTAATAAAAATTAGCGAAGTCTTGTAGTCTCGTATTTGGCACGAGTGCGTACACAAACCTTTAAATCCTGAATACGGTTTTCGATATCGCCATCATCGATGATGACATCAATTGATGAAGCCATATTGTCAATCAATAAATCATCGAAGTCGCTGGCTGGTGTTGCCACTAGAATTTTATACTTTTCGTCAAAAGAATCAGTATCTAAAAAGTCCAAAAGAACCTGACTTACTTGCTCTTCCATAAATTACCCTCCTAAATTAGTATAACAATAGGATATACAATAATTGTGTATTATGTATGTCTTTATCCTATATTATACCATATTTAGTTGTTTTAAGGAGATAAGAAATGATAGAAAGAAAAAGACTTTTGTCAATGGGATATTATGCCAAGGCTCCATCCTTTACTGGGAGCGATGGCAATAAAAATTATAAAATTGAAAAGTATATGCTTGAAATAAACGATGAGGAAACTGGCGAAGCAAAAGAGGAAAAAAAGCTAAAGGCTACAATGTGGCCAGGTCCACTTTGTTTTTCAAAAACTGATGATGAAAAGAAAAAATCTCAGATAGAGGATTTTTCTGAGGAAGGTCTGCTAAGGCTTGTGGATTGGATGAATCAAACCGAGGTTTAGATTTGAGATTTTCTTTATTCCAAAGAATGTTCCAATAATTGCCACAAAACCAAAGATTAGAGGTGGTATCGGATTCTTGAAATAGCCGACAATTATATAAGCGAGTGAGGATATTATGGCAACAACTATTACGTATGGAAGCTGAGAGGAAACGTGCTGAATATGATCACATTTTGCTCCTGCAGATGCCATGATGGTGGTGTCGGAAATAGGTGAACAGTGGTCACCGCATACAGCACCTGCCATACAAGCAGAAATAGAAATAATCAAAAATGACTCGCTTTGTCCATTAAAAGCACTGACGATTATTGGAATGAGAATGCCAAAAATTCCCCAAGATGTTCCTGTTGCAAAAGCTAAAAGAGCAACAATTAGGAAAATTAATGCAGGCAAAATATTCATGACATTTGTAGATAAGGATACAATGACTGATGATACAAAGCCAGATAATCCCAAACCATCTGTAATTGCTTTTAAGGTCCATGCAAATACTAAAATCAAAATAGATGGAACCATAGATGTTATTCCATCGGGGAGTGTTTTAGAAATATCTTTGTACTTTACAACTTTTCGGAGAGAATAAAAAATACTTGTTATTAGGAATGCAAAAAATCCTCCAAGCATTAGTCCAAATGATGCATCAGAATTAGCAAATGCTGTCATAATATCTTTTCCATCAAAAAATCCTCCAGTATATATCATACCTATAACACAACAAAGAATAATGCATGCAATTGCGAAGAAAAAATCAATTGTCGTTCCCTTGGAATTTGGAATAATTTCATTTGTTGAAAAAGAATTTTCTTTAGCAGCATTAGCTTCAAAGTGTTTCATAGGTCCGAAATCAACGTTTAAGAGAACAACAGTAAAAAGTGCTATTATTGTAAAAAGTGCATAATAGTTGTAAGGAATTGCTTTAATAAATGTTTTAAAGCCTTTGTCGGATTCTACATAGCTTGATACTGCGGCTGCCCAAGATGAAATGGGCATAATAATACAAATTGGAGCTGCTGTTGAATCAATAATATATGCTAGTTTTGCTCTGGATATTTTTTTATTATCAGTTGCAGGTCGCATAACATTTCCAACTGTCAGGCAATTGAAATAATCATCAATAAAGATTGCTATTCCTAAGAAAATGGTTGCTATCAAAGCACCTTTTTTTGTTTTAATATATTTGTTTATCCATTTACCAAAGGAAACTGAGCTACCTGCTTTGTTCATAAGACAAACAAAAATGCCTAATATTACTAGGAATAATATTATTCCCACATTGTATGAATCTGAAAGTTCACCAAGTAGACAATCCTTGAATAGAAAAGATACTGTTTTTTCAAATTGGAAGGTTATTTGTCCATCAATTTGACCTATTCCATATATGATTCCGCCGACAGATATTCCTAAAACGAGAGAGCTATAGACTTCTTTTGTGATAAGAGCAGTTAATATAGCTATAATGGGTGGAAGCAATGCCCAGAAGGTTTGATAAAAAAGTGGTTCGTACATAATTTTGTCCTCGAAAATTAATTATTTTTATATTTAAATTATACAAGTTACTGTATTTATATAATGTGAAAAAAATGTAAAAATTTAATTTTAATATATGAGGATGATGTGTGAGATCTTTTCTTTGATAGATTTAGTAAGAGAGCATGCAATGTGTTGCCACTGATGAATAAAAACTGTCAAGCATTTTTGAAAATGTCCCAAAATAATTTAAACACAAGCCCTAGCATTTTTGCTGGGGCTTCTTTTATTTTTGTGGGCTCTGCCCACACCCGTCCCTCGTCGGGAAGGCAGAGAAAGAAGTTGTTTACTTCTTT
>JAZLJM010000080.1:0-55167 GCA_045617805.1 Pseudobutyrivibrio sp. | reverse complement strand
CCAGATGTATCTATTATATCGCAAAACGTTATGGAACGCTATAGGAAAACGCACAAAAATCAAAAAATATTAGCCCGAATACCCAGATCTTATAAGGGATTCGAGCTATCTTATAATAAAACTATCTGCAAAACTGTGGAGGCCTGCAAAGATTTTTCTAATATTTAACTGTCAAACTACCGTGGTAAGGTGTCACATCAATTGTAACCCTACAGTCTCCCTATTTATAAAAGGAACTATGATTTGAAAGTGGAATATGTTATAGTAAATAAGTATGATTACGATTACTATACCCATAGTATAGATATGCGAGGGATATATGATAAATGTTGAACGTGTGAAACATATGACACACATGGCAATTTATGATAAAGAACACTATTCGAAGTATCAGCCGATGCTTAAGTATTCCAAGAAGGATTATGTAGCATTGCATGGCTGGGGCGGCTTTTTTGTCGGAACCTTGGTGTATGGTGTAATTTATTGTTTTATAGTTTTATATATCATTAGTGAGGTGCTTGATAGAGTTTCTACTTTGGCGGCGCTTTTGATGGTGCTTGTTGGTTTGATTTTGTATGCATTTTATATTGTGTTGCATGTTCATAATTCAAGAAAACATGCTGCTAAGAGATATAAGAAGGGCAGAAGAGCACAAAAGGAAGTGGCAAGGCAGTATGAGGTTTTACTAAAGATGTATGAGAGAGAAAACGCTGCAAAAACTCCTGAGGTTGTGAGAAACACTCAAAGAATAGATTTGGAAAATCAGGAAGATTAGGATATGAATAGTTTTATTACCGTAAGAGATCGAATACGAAAGTTTATATTGTCGAAAGAAATGCTTTTTTTGAAGCTTTGGAATATGCTGATAGCGCTTGCTGGTACACTGATTATTAGTACGCAGTTCGGATATCAGAAGCAACTGGGACATGTATGGGTGGCAATTTTGATTTCGCTAGTGTGCGCATTTTTGCCGCTGTCTGGAGTTTCGCTGGTTTTGGTGCTTTATTTGGCAGTGAATTTGGCTGCATTGAATACACAGGTGGCACTATTTTATGTAGGCTTTGTTGTTTTGGGGTATTTGATATGTGCGTATTTTCATAGTAAAAACACCTACAATCTTGTAACGGTGCCGATATGCTTTTTCTTGCATACACCATATTCAATGGCGTTGGGGTCTGGCCTTATGTGCAAGCTAAATGAGTTGACTTCTGTAGTTTGTGGTAGTGCGGTATCGTATTATTTGTTTGTTATTAAGCATAATGCTTCAGATATTTTAGATGAGACGACAGATGTTTCAATTCCGGCTATGCTTAGTGAGCAGATGTTTAAAAATAAAATGTTTTATTTTTATATTGCTGCTATGGTAGCTATGTTTCTAGTAGTTTACTTTTTACGTTCAGCAGATATACATACTAGCTGGTTGATTGCTGTCGTATCAGGTATATTTGTTGAATTTGCGATTATGCTTTCAGGCTATCTTTTGAATAGTCAAAAGGGTGAGATATTAGGGCTTGTTATTGGAAATATCATTGCCTTTGTTGTTGGTATAATTTTGAATTATTTCATTATGGATTTGGATTATTCCAGAATAGAAAAGGTGCAGTTTGAGGATGATGATTACTATTATTACGTAACTGCTGTACCAAAGATAAGAATTGTTGACGAAGAAAAACAAGTTAAGACATTTTAACTTTTTATAGAGGAGAAAGTGTCAGAAGGGAAGTGATTAAGTGGTAGATATCGTAAATAGAATCGATGCATTTATTGACGATTATTTTAATGTCAATATCCCTGATGTATCTATCACAGATATAATCGAAATTCTGATAATTGCATATTTTGTATACCATTTATTGGTTTGGATAAAGAATAGTCGAGTTTGGATGCTTATTCGTGGCGTAATTATTATTATGGTTTTCTTTTTGCTGGCTGCGATTTTCCAGATGAATACGATTATTTGGCTTGGTGAAAAGGCGCTGACTGTGGCAGTTACGGCTTTGATTGTCGTATTTCAGCCTGAGCTTAGAAGAGTTCTCGAGCAAATTGGTCGAAGGAAGTTTACTTCAATTTTTTCTTTTGGAAATGTCCTGAAGTCGGGTGGAAAGAAATTTGACGATTCTACGATGAATGGCATGGTTACTGCATGTTATGAGATGGGTGCAGTTAAGACAGGCGCTTTGATTGTAATCGAAAATGATATGCAGCTTACAGAGTTTGAACGCACAGGTATCAAGGTTGATGCTCTTGTTACGCGTCAGCTTTTAATCAATATATTTGAAAAGAACACACCACTTCATGATGGTGCTGTTATTGTGCGTGGCGACAGAGTTGTGGCTGCTACATGTTATCTTCCACTTTCAGAAGATATGGGTCTTTCAAAGGAGCTCGGAACAAGACACCGTGCAGCGGTTGGAATCAGTGAGGTTTCAGATTCGCTTACCATTATCGTTTCAGAAGAGACGGGCGACGTTTCTTATGCAAAGGAAGGTCGTATTTATCGCGATGTAACTGAGGGCGAATTACTTGAGCAAATCAGAGCACTTCAGGTAAAGGATTCCTTTAATGAGTCAGAAACAGATTCGGTAAAGGAGGATTCACATAATGAATAAAATCAAACGTGCCTTTACAAACAATATAGGAATCAAGCTACTGGCTCTTGTTATTTCATTTTTGCTATGGCTTGCTGTTGTAAATATCGATGATCCTACTCAGACCAGGACTTTTACAGCCGTTGTTACTGTGACAAATGAGGATACACTTGCAGAAGCTGGAAAGCTATACGAGATAAAGGATGGGATAAACACCGTTAGTTTTAGAGTTACAGCTAAAAGATCAATCATTGAGAAGCTTTCAAGCTCAGATTTTGTTGCAATTGCTGACATGAATTATCTTGAGAGCGAGGAAAGAGTACCAGTTGCTATTTCTGCGAAGGCTTATGAAAATTACATTACGATTTCTAGTAAACAAAATTATTTATATGTGACTTTGCAGGATGAGACAAATGATAGATTTATGATTAATCCTAAAACAAAAGGTGAGCCAGGTGCAGATCTTGCAATTGAATCGGTAAAGTGTTCGCCGACAGTTATTACGGTTTCAGGTGCAAAAGAACAGGTTGAGAAGATTGCGTCGGTAGATGCAGTTTGCGATATTTCAGGTGTGACAACAGATATTACTGAGAACGTTATTCCTACATTTTACGATGCAAAAGGAAAAGAAATCGATCCAACAGGTTTGGTATTATCAACATCAACTGTAGATGTAAGTGTTGATTTTACAAATATGAAATCAGTGGATATCAATGTAAAGACTAGCGGTGTTTTGCCAGATAATCTAGAGCTCGGTTCAATTACTGTTGAACCATCAGCCGTGCTGGTAAAAGGTGAGAATGTAAATCTCAATGATTTGACAAGTATTACTATTCCAGACACAGTAATTAATCTTTCAAATGTGACAGGCTCATATAGTACTGTGATTGATGTTTCAGCGTATTTGCCAAATGGAGTTACTTTGGCTGACAGAAGTTCTTCAAAGGCAACGATTTATGTAAAAATGGCTGGCGACGATTCTGCTACATTTAATGTACCAGCAAAGAATTTGACACTGACAAATTTGTCTGATGGTTTAAAAGCATCAATTGATACAGAGAGTGTTCATGTGACGCTATTTGGCAAGGATACAGTTCTTGCCTCAATAAATGAGAATAGTATTGAGGGTACGGTAGATTGTAGTGGTCTATCAGTTGGTGAACAGCAGAGTGTTAACGCTCATTTTAGTACGCCAGAGGGTGTTACGGCGCAAAGTATTTCGGTGCCTATTACTATAGTTAGTGATAAGACTGAGGAAAGTAAAGAGGAATAAAATGGGAAGATTATTTGGAACAGACGGAGTTAGAGGTGTTGCAGGCTCTGAGCTTACAATAGAATTGGCAAAGCAATTAGGACAGGCAGGTGCATATGTACTTACAAAGGAAGCATCACATCAGCCTACAATTATCGTAGGCTGTGATACTAGAATTTCAGGAACAATGCTAGCTTCTGCACTTATGAGTGGTATTTGCTCAGTTGGTGCAAATGCAGTTTATGCGGGAGTGCTTCCAACTCCAGCAATTGCTTATCTTACCAGAAAGCACAAGGTTGACGCTGGCGTTGTAATTTCAGCTAGCCACAACCCAATGGAATTCAATGGAATTAAGTTTTTTAATGGAAATGGATTTAAGCTATCAGATGAGCTTGAGGATGAGATTCAAGAGCTAATCGAAAATAATATGAAGAATGTTACACTTCCAACTGGTGCAGAGGTTGGTAAGGTTGACTTTAGATTTGATCTTGGTCGTGAATATGTAGATTTCCTTAAGCAAACAGTACCTGTTGATTTGACAGGTCTAAAGATTGTTATTGACTGTGCTGAGGGTGCTTCTTACAAGACGTCTGTGGCTTGCTTACAGGAGCTGGGAGCACAGCTCGTTGCTATTCATACTGAGCCAGATGGAACAAATATCAATAGTAACTGTGGTTCGACACATATGTCTGAGTTAAAGGCTCGTGTAGTTGCAGAGCATGCTCAGATTGGTCTTGCTTTTGATGGTGATGCAGATAGAATGCTTGCTGTAGACGAAAATGGAAAGCTCGTCGATGGTGATGAGATTATGGCAATCTGTGCAAACTATATGAAGCAGAAGGGCACACTTAAGAAAAATACAGTAGTAGTTACAGTAATGACAAATCTCGGTTTTTCTATCATGGGAAAAGAGCAGGGATTAAATATCGAGACTACAAAGGTTGGAGACAGATACGTTCTTGAAAATATGCTTGAGCATGGCTACAACATTGGTGGTGAGCAGTCGGGTCATGTAATTTTCCTTGATGATAATACAACAGGTGACGGTCTGCTATCTGCCCTACATCTTCTACAGGTTATGGTTGATACCAGAAAGCCTTTGTCAGAGCTTGCTTCAGTTATGCAGGTTCTTCCACAGGCGCTTGTAAATGCCAAGGTTCCAAATCACAAAAAGGAAAGCTACATGGAATATCCAGAAATCGCAAAGGCTATTGAGGCACTTGGCGATAAATTTGCTGGTGAAGGTAGAGTTCTTATTCGTCCTTCAGGTACAGAGCCACTTGTTCGTGTAATGATTGAAGGAAAGAATCAGGAAGAAATCGAGAAGGATGCTAAGGAATTAGCAGAGCTTATTACAAATACAATGCTATAAGACATAATTTTGAGGTGACGATATGGTAAAAGCAAAGGTAACATTTTCAAATGCAGCAGGGCTTGAGGTAAGACCAGCGGGTTTACTATGCGAGATTGCTATGCGTTTTAAAAGTAAAATAACCTTCCAGACAGATGACAACTACGAAGCGAATGCCAAGTCAGTGCTTAGTGTGCTTGGTGCTTGCGTAAAAAACGGCCAGGAGGTCGAGTTAATCTGTGAGGGCGAAGACGAAAAGGAAGCTCTTGCTTGTTTGAAAAAAGCAATTGAAAATGGGCTTGTTGAGTAGTTTTAAGAATTATTACAGGATCATTTTGGGCAAAAATAGAAATGCTTAATGTTATGAAAGGAATTAGAAATGTTAAATTTTAAGAGATACAAAAGAAATCCAGTTTTAAATTTTCCAGACCGTACATGGCCAGATAAACAAATCGAAAAGGCACCAATCTGGTGTTCAGTAGACCTAAGAGATGGTAATCAGGCTCTAGTTGAACCTATGAATGTAGATGAGAAAATGGAGCTCTTTGATCTTCTTATCAAGCTTGGCTTTAAGGAAATTGAAATCGGTTTTCCATCTGCAAGTCAGATTGAGTATGATTTTTTAAGAAAGCTTGTTGCTGAAAATAAGATTCCTGATGATGTTAAGGTTCAGGTACTTTGTCAGTGCCGTGAGGAGCTTATCGATAGAACCTTTGAGGCTATTCAGGGAATCAAGAATATCGTATTCCATATATATAATTCTACATCTACTTTACAAAGAGATGTTGTATTTAATGCTGACAAAAAGGAAATTATCGACATTGCAGTAGCTGGTACAAAGATGGTAAAGGATCGTCTTGATAGATATGATGGAAATCTCCAGCTTGAGTATTCTCCTGAGTCATTTACAGGTACTGAGGTTGATTTTGCGCTTGAGATATGTACGGCTGTTCAGGATGCTTGGGACAATGCAACTGATGCACCAATTATTTTCAATTTGCCTGCAACAGTTGAGATGAACACACCAAATGTTTATGCCGACCAGATTGAGTGGATGAGTACTCACTTCAAGGACAGAGAAAATGTTATTCTTTCAATTCACCCACATAATGACAGAGGTACTGGTGTGGCAATCACTGAGCTTGGTATTCTTGCTGGTGCAGACAGAGTAGAGGGTACTTTACTTGGAAATGGTGAGCGTACAGGAAATGTCGATATCCTCACTATTGCATACAATATGTTTTCACAGGGTATTGATCCAAAGCTTAATTTGGATGATATAAAAGAAATCGTAGAGGTTTGCGAGCGCGTTACAAAGATGGCTACAGACCCACGTCATCCTTATGCAGGACAGCTTGTATTTACAGCTTTTTCTGGTTCACATCAGGATGCTATCAATAAAGGCGTTCACGCAATGCGTGAGCGTTCAAATCCATACTGGGAGGTTCCATATCTTCCAATTGACCCTGCTGATATTGGTCGTAAGTACGAGCCAATCGTTCGTATCAACAGTCAGTCAGGAAAGGGTGGCGTAGCATTTATCATGGATTCTGTATATGGCTACAAGATTCCAAAGAAGATGCAGCGTGAATTTGCTGATGTTATTCAGTATATGTCTGAGAAAAATGGTGGCGAGGTTCCACCTCAGATGATGATGGAGGCATTTAAGGCTCAGTATCTCGAGAACAAGTCACCACTTACTCTTGAGTATGTCACAGTTACAGAGCAGAAGGATTCAGATGATACATCTGTTTCACTTGATTTCAGCTTTAATGGTGAGCATTTCCATTCTGAAGCAGAAGGAAATGGACCTGTTGATGCAACAAAGCTTGCAATTAAGCAGTGTGTTCCAAACCTTGATTTTACTCTTATTGATTACTCTGAGCATACATTGTCAGAGGGTTCCGGAGCAAAGGCTGCAGCTTACATTGAGATGCGTGATGAGCGTCACGGCAATACTACTTTTGGTGTTGGCGTTAGCTCAAACATCACACGTGCTTCAATCAGAGGAATGTTTAGTGCATACAATAGACTTATCCAGAAAAGTAAGGACTATGTATAAATAAATTTTTTGAAAGGCAAGATATGAAAAAGGTACTTGTTACAGGATGTAACGGACAGTTAGGTCGAGCTATTCAAAAAGAATACTTAGATACTGTCGAGTTCATTCTTACGGATGTAGTTGAGGGCGAGAATATTACACCTCTCAACATTACTTGTTTAGATGAGGTACTAGCCTTTGTTGAAAAGACAAAGCCGGATGTCATCATAAATTGTGCAGCAGCTACAAATGTAGATGGTTGCGAACAGGATTGGGATTTTGCTTACAAGCTAAATGCCATTGGACCAAGAAACTTAGCAATTGCTTCAAGCAAATATGATGCAAAGCTTGTACATGTTTCTACTGACTATGTTTTTCCAGGAAATGCCAGTGCACCAATTACAGAATTTGATGCGCCTGCACCAATTTCTGCATATGGAAAAACCAAATATGAGGGCGAAAAATTTGTACAGCAGTTTGCAAAGAAATTCTTTATCGTACGTACAGCCTGGCTCTATGGCGATGGCAAAAATTTTGTTAAGACAATGCTTCGTCTTTCTGAAACTCATGATGAGGTTTCAGTTGTATGTGACCAGCTTGGTTCTCCTACTTCCGCAAAGGAGCTTGCAAAGATGATTCATCATCTTGAGCCTACAGACAACTATGGTATTTTCCATGGCACCTGTGAGGGTGATACAAACTGGGCTGATTTCACTGAAGAAATTTTTAGAATCAAGGGTGTAGCCTGCAAGGTTAATCATGTGACAAGTGAAGAGTATAAGGCTATGAATCCAGCGTCTGCGGATAGACCACATTACTCAATTCTTGATAACTATATGCTTCGACTTACAGGCGATTATCGTATGGCGGATTGGAAGGATGCTTTGGCTGAGTATTTAGCATAATGCTTCTTCTTTAAAATAAATGTAGAGAATATTGAATATTAAAGAAAAGGCAGTAGAATCCCGATTTTATAAGGATTTTCTGCGACGAAAGGAAAACAAATGAGAACATATTTAGTAACAGGTGGAGCTGGTTTCATTGGCTCAAATTATATTCATTACATGTTTAAGAAGTACGACAATGAGATTCGTATTATCAATGTAGATAAGCTTACATATGCAGGAAATCTTGAGAATCTCAAGGATGTTGAGAATAGAGATAACTATACATTTGTAAAAGCAGATATTTGCGATAAAGAAGCTATCCGCAAGGTATTTGCTGAGAATGATATTGATAGAGTTGTACATTTTGCTGCAGAGTCACACGTAGACAGATCAATTAAAAATCCTGAAGTATTTGTTCAGACAAATGTACTTGGTACTGCTGTAATGCTTAACTGTGCAAAGGAAGCTTGGCAGCTTGAGGATGGTTCATTTAAGGAAGGCAAGAAGTTCCTTCACGTTTCTACAGATGAGGTTTATGGTTCACTTCCAGATGATGACAATGCCTTTTTCTATGAGACAACACCATATGATCCACATTCACCATACTCAGCATCAAAGGCTTCATCAGATATGCTTGTAAAGGCTTATATGGATACTTATAAGTTCCCAGCAAATATTACAAACTGCTCAAACAATTACGGACCTTATCAGTTCCCAGAAAAGCTTATTCCACTTATCATCAATAATGCTTTGCATGGCAAGGATTTACCAGTTTACGGTGATGGAAAAAATGTACGTGACTGGTTATATGTAGAAGACCACGCTAAGGGAATCGATATGGTTCAGGAGCAGGGTAAGCTTTTTGAGACCTACAATATCGGTGGTCACAACGAAAAGCAGAACATCCAGATTATCCATATCATTCTTGATACATTACAGGAGATGCTTCCAGATTCAGATCCAAGAAAGGCTCTTGTATCAGAGAAGCTTATCAAGTATGTAACAGATCGTGCTGGACATGATCGTCGTTACGCAATTGCTCCAGACAAAATCAAGGCTGAGATTGGCTGGGAGCCAGAGACATGCTTCGAGGTTGGTATCAAGAAGACTATTGCCTGGTTCTTCGAAAATGAGCAGTGGATGGAAAATGTAACTTCTGGTGATTATCAGAAGTACTATCAGGAGATGTACAAATAATATGCATTATGACTATTTGGTGGTTGGCGCTGGCTTGTTTGGCGCCACTTTTACCTATGAGGCTGTTTCTCGTGGCAAGAAGGTACTTGTGATTGATAAAAGAAATCATATTGCAGGAAATATCTATACCAAAGAGGAAGAGGGAATTAATGTGCACGTCTATGGTGCTCATATTTTCCACACCTCAGATAAGGTGATTTGGGATTACATAAATCAATTTGCTGAATTTAATAACTATATAAATTCGCCAGTGGCAATTTATCATGATGAGCTTTACAATTTGCCTTTCAATATGAATACATTTTCAAAGATGTGGGGAATCAAAACTCCTGCTGAGGCAAAGGCAAAGATTGCTGAGCAAATCAGTGAGCTTAATATCACTGAGCCAGCCAATTTAGAAGAGCAGGCACTTTCTCTTGCAGGCAAGGATGTATATGAAAAGCTTATCAAGGGGTACACTCAAAAGCAGTGGGGCCGTCCTTGTACAGAGCTTCCTGCATTCATTATCAAGAGATTGCCTTTTAGATTTACATATGACAATAACTATTTCAATGACCGTTTTCAGGGCATCCCGATGGGTGGTTATACACAGATTGTTGAAAAGATGCTTGAGGGTGCTGACGTAAAGCTTTCAGAGGACTATTTTGATGTAAAGTCAGGCAGGCTTTCTGATGGCACAGAGGTTTCCTGGGACAAGGTTGTATTTACTGGTCAGATAGATGAGTACTATGATAGCTGTTTTGGAAATCTTGAGTATCGTTCAGTTCGTTTTGAGACAGAGACACTTGATACTGACAATTTCCAGGGCAATGCAGTGGTAAATTACACTGCCGCTGAGGTTCCATATACTCGTATTATTGAGCATAAGCACTTTGAGTTTGGCAAGCAGGAAAAGACCATTATATCAAGAGAGTATTCACTTGAATGGGAGTCTGGCGTCGAGCCATATTATCCTGTAAATAATGACAGGAACAATGAGCTTTATGCGAAGTATGAATCAAAGGCACAGACTGAAAAGGATGTAATCTTTGGTGGACGCCTTGGTCAGTACAAATATTACGATATGGACAAGGTTATTGCTGCAGCACTTGAATGTGTTAAGGCAGAGCTTGGAGAGTAGATTCAAAGCTGTACCTAGTTGAATTATATATAAATTTTTTAGGGCTATTTTCACAATAGTCAGATAAAGGAGAAAAATATGAAGGGTATTATTTTAGCCGGAGGGTCAGGAACAAGACTTTATCCACTTACAAAGGCAATTTCAAAGCAGATTATGCCAATTTATGATAAGCCAATGATTTATTATCCACTTTCAACACTTATGCTTGCTGGCATTCGTGAAGTGCTTATCATTTCTACACCTAGAGATTTACCAGTGTTTGAGGAACTTTTAGGTGATGGAAAGCAGCTTGGAATGGATATTCAGTATGCTGTTCAGGAGGCTCCAAACGGACTTGCTGAGGCATTTATCATCGGAGAGGAATTCATCGGAAAGGATGCAGTCGCTCTTGTTCTTGGAGACAATATCTTCTACGGTCAGAGCTTTTCAAAGGTTCTTTTATCTGCAGCACAAAGAACAGATTCTGAGCCTGGTGCTACTATTTTTGGATACTATGTACGTGACCCTAGAGAGTATGGTGTAGTTGAGTTTGATGAAAATGGCGTTGCTATTTCTATCGAAGAAAAGCCAGCTAATCCAAAGAGTAATTATGCTGTACCTGGACTTTATTTTTATGATAATTCAGTTGTTCAAATTGCAAAGTCAATCAAGCCTTCTGCACGTGGCGAGCTTGAAATCACAGCAGTAAACAATGAATATCTCAATCGTGGCAATCTCCATGTTGAGACACTTGGCCGAGGATTTGCATGGCTTGATACTGGAAATCACGATATGCTTTTATCAGCAGCAAATTTCGTCGAGACATTCCAGAAAAGACAGGGACTTTATATTTCTTGTATTGAGGAAATCGCTTACAAGCGTGGTTTTATCGACAAGGAGCAGTTATTAAAGCTTGCTGAGCCACTTATGAAGACTGCATATGGTCAGTATTTGGTTGAAATTGCAAATGGTCTATAAGATTTTAGAAATAAATTTATTTGATATTGAGGTAATATAATGGGACAGATTACAGTTGAAAAAAATGTAAATGGTATCGAAGGCTTATGTGTTATCACACCAAAGGTTTTTGGTGATGACAGAGGATATTTTGTAGAGACCTACAATAAAAATGATATGGAGGCTGAAGGTCTTTTTTACGATTTCGTGCAGGACAATCAGTCAGCTAGTAAAAAAGGAGTTCTTCGTGGATTACATTTTCAGAAAAACTTTCCACAGGACAAGCTTGTCCGTGTAATTGTAGGAGAGGTCTATGATGTAGCTGTCGATTTAAGAGAAGGCTCTAAGACTTTTGGAAAGTACTTTGGTATTCTTCTTTCTGCAGAAAACAAGAAGCAATTCTTAATTCCAAAGGGATTTGCACATGGCTTTCTTGTAGTAAGTGATTATGCAGAATTCTGTTATAAGGTAACTGATTTCTATCATCCAAATGATGAGGGCGGAATCATGTTTAATGACAAGGATATTGCAATTGATTGGCCATATCCTGCTGGAATGACAGAAGCAGATTTGATTTTATCTGATAAGGATAAGGTCAATTCTACATTTAAGGAATATTGCAAAGAGCATAATATTTAATTGTCAATATTTTAAGTTTAAAGGAATAAGCATATTCTAAACGGCGGATATTTAGAGGATGCGAGGATTGATATTTTACATAAGTCGATGTGACTTATTGGGAGGACATTTAAATTATGGCTAATCTATGGGAAAAATTGGTTTATTTTTTAGGAATGCACAAGGCTGTTGCGATTACAACAGGTTCTGTTGTACTTGCCGGTGCAGTAGGAACTGGTGGATACGCTGCGTATCAGCATTTTCATCAGGAACCACAGCAGGTCGTGGTAGCGGATGTGGTAGATGAAGAAGAGGCTGCGCCTGTTGATATTCCTAATTTTAAGAAAGTAATTATTGCTGGAGAATCCGTAGAGAAGGATTTGACTTTATATATTTCTGATGAAAACGATCAGAGTATTACAGGTGTACCTTTTCAAGTAAAGCTTTTGTCGACAGATGATGCGAAGCAGCTTGAACCATATATTACGGCTGTATTGGATGTTAATGAACAGATTGCTGATTATCTGGGAGAGGCTTCAACTGAGGAAAACTCAGAAGCTGAAGCTACATCTGAGGATGAGTCAGCAGAAAAAACTGAGTCCGCTGAACCTGAAGAAGTCAGTGAAAATGCAGTTACAATTTACGATGAAAACGGCGAAGTTGTAAATGTAATCGATAATGCTCCTGAGTTTAAACCTGAGGATGTTGATGATACTCTTTTGGCATTGCTCGAGGATAAAGAGGTTGCACTCCAGGCATATGGAATTGTAATCAATGATATGGCGGGAGAGGTCTATACAGATGATGATAAGGATGGCGTCATCACAGAAGAAAAGATGGAGCCAGGTGATTATGTGGCTTGCCTTATGTATGATGAGGCAGATGAGACTTTGTATGAGCCAATGGAGCTTGCTACTGGTGTTAATGTAAAGGACAAGCTTGAGTACAAGGTTGTAAAAGAAATTACGAAAAAAGTTGAAAAGGATAAACCTGCCGAAGATGGTGGCAAGCAGGCGAATGTCCAGCAGGAAGCTACATTAAAGGATACAGTTGAGTTTGTTGAATCTTCAAAGTCAGAAAAGGGTGGTCAGGTAAAGGGCACAACTGCTGTTAAAAAGCCACAGGCTACAGCTACAAAGGGAGCTTTAAAGGCAACCAAGAATGACAAGTCTGTTACATCAGTTTCACATACTGTATCAAAGTCAACAACAACCTATAAATTCAAGGTCTGCAATTACTATTATAAGGCTGATGGCACAACTAAAATCGAAGATGATCCATATGATAATTGTGGAACAAAGACAATAGCAAAGGATGAGACGTATACCTTCAAGGCTTCAGATTATGCTCCTAGAAGTGGCTATACACTTTTTGGTGATTCTACAAAGACTGGAAAAGCTACTGCTGATACGACAATTATTTTTACATATAAATCAAATAAAGCTGAGGAGCCAAAGCCTTCACAAGAGCCAAAGCCATCGGAGGAACCAAAGCCTTCAGAGGAGCCAAAGCCATCAGAAGAGCCAAAGCCATCGGAGGAGCCAAAGCCTTCAGAGGAGCCAAAGTCAGATGGTTCAGATGAGGATAAGAGTGCATTTTCTTTTGACAAGAAGTTTTTTGCAAACGCCTTTAAGCTTGGATTTTTAACAAAATCAACTAAGAGTGTTCCTGCTAAGATTACTTCTGCAAGTGCAAAGACGATAAAGACAGCATCAAATGTTGCAGATTCAAATGTTGAAAAGGCTACTCTTGATATGTCTTTTAAGGATGGTGTGTTTACAGTTTCAGCTTCTGCTAATGTATCTGAGATTAAGCTCAATGGAAATGCTATCGCAAATGGCGGAACCTTTAAAGTTACAGCAAATGGCGAGTATAAGTTAACTGGTGTAGCTACTTTTTCTGATGGTCAGAAGGATTCCAGCCTTTGTGTAATTTATACTGTCTCAGGTGCAACTGCTGGTTCCGACAAGCAGCTTGAGGATACTGAGGGACATCTTCTTTTCCTAGACAAGGAGCTTAAAAAGAAAGCTACAGAAGCAGATTATAAAGAAGGTACAGAGTACTATTATAAAGATGCAGAATATGAGTATCGTGGATGGCAGACAATAAATGGTCTTAGCTATTTCTTTGATAAAAATGGAAATGTTGTTACAGGAAAACAGGTAATTCAGGGTGTTTCATATAACTTTGGTTCAGATGGAGCACTTCTTGTAAATGGCAATGGTATTGATGTTTCAAAGTATCAGGGTAAGATAAACTGGAAGGCTGCGTCATCAGCAGTATCCTTTGCAATCATCAGATGTGGTTATCGTGGTATGTATGATGGTGCTTTACATGAAGACCCATATTTCTATTCAAATATGAGTGGTGCAAAGTCAGCAGGTGTTGCAACTGGTGTTTATGTGTATTCGACAGCACTTAATGAAGCAGAGGCCGTAGAAGAAGCTTCTATGGCAGTTGCTATGGCAAGAAAGGCTGGCGGTTGCGGTTACCCAATCTATATTGATATGGAAGACAGCACCCGTGGTGTAAATCGTCTCTCAAACGCTCAGAGAAATGCAATCATTACTGCATTTTGCAACACAGTAAGCTCTGCCGGCTACAAATCAGGTGTTTATGCAAACAAAACCTGGATGACAAAATATATCAACGCAGGTTCTCTACCAGGAAGCTGCTACATCTGGGTAGCACAATACAATACATCTTGCAGCTATTCAGGAAAATACTCTATGTGGCAGTATTCCAGCAAAGGCTCAGT
This sequence comes from Pseudobutyrivibrio sp., assembly GCA_045617805.1. Taxonomy (GTDB): domain Bacteria; phylum Bacillota; class Clostridia; order Lachnospirales; family Lachnospiraceae; genus Pseudobutyrivibrio. Next base: position 40,419 of record JAZLJM010000080.1, on the reverse strand, counting down.
TCCAGGAATCAGCGGAAGCGTAGACATGGATAAATCATATTTTTAGGCTCCCCTTTTAAGGGGAGCTGTCAGGCGAAGCCTGACTGAGGGGTCAAAACTGCTCCAAGCAACTTGAGGTATTTATGAACAACAAGAATACAAACATCGAAACAGGAAAAAAAATATACAAATTTATAAGTAGCGTAGTACTGGTATTAACAGTCACTGCGCTGTTTGCAGTTATGTGGTACATGCGTCTTACCATGCTTATGCAGCAGCGTTTTTTGACAATCGGAAATTACTTGATGATCTTTATCTATATGATCATCACAATATTATTCATCAATACCTTCAAGGGCTTCAGCTTTGGCTCGCACCGAATATCGATTCTTACTATGTCACAGGCTATAGCTCTTGGTCTTGCCAATATGATTGAGTTTATGATTGTAATTTTAATGACTCGAATCAAGAAATTTGTTTTCATGACATTGGCATATATTATTGTGTTAACCTTGATTCAGGCTGTGGCAACGCTGATTATTACAATTATTTCTACAAAGATTTATCGTGCGATTTTTCCACCATTTCAGATTTTAAATATCTATGGTGATTATGAAAATAATCTGGTTCAGAAAATGAATCGTCGTGATGATAAGTATTCTATTGTTGGAGAAATTAGTTATCGAGAAGGAATAGATAAAATTATTGAAGTACTTGAAGATTATGATGCTGCGCTTTTAAATGATGTGCCGTCGGAAATTCGTAATGATTTGGTAAAGGCTTGCTTTAGCCGCAATAAGAGGGTTTATTTTACACCAAAGATATCGGATATTTTAATCAAGGCTTCTGACGAGGTTACGCTTTTTGATACACCGCTTTATCTCTGCAAAAATGTTGGAATGAATGGTGTTTCTGCATTTATTAAACGTCTAGGTGATATTATTATTTCTTTACTTGGAATAATTATTACCTCGCCAGTTATGGCAGTGGTTGCTATACTTATCCACAATTATGATAAAGGACCGGTCTTTTATAAACAGACCAGATGTACAATTGGTGGAAAAGAGTATCAAATCATGAAATTCAGATCAATGATTACTGACGCTGAAAAGGATGGAAAGGCTCGTCTTGCATCTGAGAATGATGATAGAATTACTCCAATTGGACATTTTATTAGAGCAACTCGTATTGATGAGCTTCCTCAGTTTTTCAATATTTTAAAGGGTGAAATGTCACTCGTTGGACCACGTCCTGAGCGACCTGAGATAATTGCCGAGTATGTAAAAGAAGTGCCAGAGTTTGCCTTTAGAACACATGTAAAGGCAGGACTAACTGGCTATGCGCAGGTCTATGGCAAGTACAACACTACATCCTACGACAAGCTAAAGCTTGATATGATGTATGTTAAAAAGTGTTCTGTGCTCCTTGATATTCAGCTCATTTTGATGACTATTCGAGTAATTTTCACAAAGGATGCGACTGAGGGTGTAAAAGAAGGCCAGACAAATGCCAATGTGAAGAACAGCTAAGAGATGTTCAGACAAATGCCAATGTGAAGAACAGCAAAAAGATGTTCAGACAAACGCCAATGTAAAGAACAGCTAGAAGGATTTTTATGAGTAATACAAAAAGGGCGCTTATGCATGCGCATACAGCGTATCACATTAATCAATTTAATATAGACAATATCAAGCTTTTGCAGGAATTAGGCTATCAGGTGGATGTAGCCTGCTGTTGGCGTGATGATGACAGTGCACTTTCTCCAGAAGCACTTAAAGCAGCCAGAGAAAAGCTTGAAGGGATGGGATGTCGCATTATTGAGACAGCATCCCTGCGAAAGATTTTTAATATTCCAGAGCTTATCCGCGGATACAAGCAGCTAAAGAGTGCTTGTGATGAAGCTCATTATCAAATAGTTCATACACAGTCTCCAATCGGTGGAGTTATCTGCCGTCTGGCGATGAAGAAGGCTAGAAAAAAATATGGTACAAAAGTAATTTATGCAGCACATGGCTTCCACTTTTTCGAAGGTGCGCCAAAGAAAAACTGGTTGATTTTCTTTAATGCAGAAAAGTACTGCTCTAAATTTACTGATGTACTGATTACCATAAATAAAGAAGACTACATCAATGCTACTGAGCGTATGTATGCTGACAGAGTAGAGTATGTTTCAGGTGCTGGTGTTGATACACATAAATTCGTGGCATCAAGTGATGCTAAAGCACGTGTCAGACAGGAGTTAAATTTATCTGATGAGGACAAGGTTTTTCTTTCTGTAGGTGAGCTTATCCCTAGAAAGAATCACATCGAGGTGTTTGAAGCACTCCATTTGCTTGATGAACAGGGTGTTTTAAACCAGAATCATATCAAGTATCTGATAGCAGGTCGTGGTAGATGTGAGGACGAATTAAAAGCAAAGATATCAGAGCTTAAGCTTGAAAAATATGTTCAGATGATTGGCTTTAGGCGTGATATTGCTGATGTTTTTGCAGCAAGTGATATCTATGTATTTCCTTCACATCAGGAGGGCTTGCCAGTTGCACTTATGGAAGCAATGAGTGTTGGTATGCCATGCCTGGTATCAAAGATTAGAGGTAATACAGACTTAATCGAAGAAGGTAAGGGTGGATTTTTCTTTAATTCAAAGGATGCAACTACACTTGTAACTGAAATAGCAAGGATTTTAGATGAATCAGAGGATGCTCTTCACAGGATGGGTGAGATTAATATCAAAACCATGGAAAGCTTTGATAAAGCTACAGTAAATGAGCAGATGAAGCAGATATACATGTCGTTATATCAATAAGCTGAAGCAGATATACATGTCGCTATATCAATAAGCTGAAGCAGATATACATGTCGTTATATCAATATGATGAAGTAGTATGTAGCTGTAATATGTCGCTACAATTGCTCTATATGAGGGGAACGCATGAAAATTTTACATGTTTTAAAATCAAAGATTTTTAGTGGCGCAGAGAATGTTGCGACAAGCATTATTCGAAATATGCCATCTGATGTTGAGTCGGTTTATCTTACTGCATCAGGTCCAATAGAGACAAAGCTTTTAGATTTTGGAATAAATTACATCGCTGTGGATGAGGTTACAGTAGATGAGATAAAAAAGGCTATCGAAAAGGTACAGCCTGACATTATCCATGCACATGATTTTGGTTGTGGATTAATGTGTGCAAAATCGACGAATGACATTCCAATTGTCAGTCATCTTCATAGCAATCCAGGCTGGATTCGAAAAATTGACCCAAGGTCAATCACGTACGGTGGGGTTTGCAAGAACTTTGTCAAGATTTTAACAGTCTCAGAGGCTGTTGAGAAGGAAGCCTGGTTCAAAGATAAGATGAAAGGCAAGACTCTTTGCGTGGGAAATCCGTTTTCTGCTAAAAAGGTTTTCGAGAAAGGCTACTTAGCAGGAACTGAATTAAATGACGAAAAGAAGAATTCCTTCAAATCAGATTTATTGTATGTGGGGCGTTTGACACCTGAAAAAAATCCACTTGAATTTATCCACATCGTAGATGAGGTTCGACGTAATGTGCCACAGGTTAAAGCCATTATGGTAGGAAACGGTGAGCTTGGCAGCAAGTGCATCAAGCTAATAGAAAAGCTGGGATTGCATGACAACATCAAGATGGTAGGCTTTCAGGCAAATCCTTACAATTATATGAATTATTCCAAGGTAGTAGTTATGCCATCAAAGTACGAAGGCTTCGGGCTTGTTGCCTTAGAAAGTATGACATTTTCAAAGCCTGTACTTGGGTCAAAGGTTGGTGGATTACAGACAATTGTCAATGAAAATTGTGGATATATATGTGGCGACGACAAGCAGCCTGTGGATAGAGCACTTTTTTCTAAGCATGCCACAGAGCTTTTGACAAATCAGGCGACTTACGAAGCCAAATCTGCATGCGCAAGAAAGCGTGCAAAGGAATATGATAATTTTGAAACATATATGAATTCTGTTTACAGTATTTATAAGGAGATATTAGGAATCCATGAAGAAAAATGAGTTTATGGCGCAAAGCTATCAGGATGCAAAAAATGATTACGAGTATGCTCTTGAGAATCCAACAAGTGCACACTGGGACTATGTTTTTATCACTGCATCAAATGAGGGGCAGGCAGCCAGCTATGAGACACAGATAGAAAGAAGACGTGAAGATGAGCGACTTTGCTCAAGCACACGTTTTGTTGTTTTGCCAGATTTGAATGGAGAAAGAATTGGCTCTGGCGGAGCGACTTTAAATATTTTGAAATACCTATACGAAGAGTGCGGCATTGTGGATATGTTTAAAAAGAAGATTCTCGTCCTTCATTCAGGTGGAGATTCTAAGCGCATGCCACAGTATTCTGCTGTTGGAAAGCTTTTTTCGCCTATTCCAGCAACTCTTGAAAATGGTGAAGCTATTTCAATTTTTGACGATTTGCTCATCATGTGTTCAGGAATTCCTAATAGAATTGGTTATGGTATGTTCATTATGTCGGGCGATACAGATATGGTTTTCAATCCGCTTCAGCTTGACTTAAAGAGCGTGGATGCTGCTGGAATTTCTATAAAGACAGATGTCCTTGAGGGCACACAGCATGGTGTTTTTCTTTCAGATGATTCCAGAGTAATCACTGATTTTTTGCATAAACAGTCTGAAGATGTACTTCGCAAGATGGGTGCTGTAGACGCAAATGACAATATCGATATAGATACAGGTACAATCTGGTTTTCAACAAAGGTTTGCAAGGCTTTGTTTTCACTTGTTGCACCAGAGGGAAAATTTGATACAGAAAAGTTTTTGAGCTATGTAAATGGCGATGTTTGCCTGAGTCTTTATGCTGACTTTTTGCCACCACTTGCTTCGAATACAACCTATGAGGGCTACGAGGCTGAGACGCCAGAAAATACAATTTCTGAGGAGCTTTTGGCATGTAGAAAAAATATCTGGGAGGCTCTTCGCGGATTAACGATGAAGGTTTGTCGTATGGTTCCGGCAGAGTATCTTCATTTCGGTACGACCTGGGAGATGTATCGACTTTTTACAAAGGGTATAGATAAGTACGCATTTTTAGGTTGGAAAAAGAATCTTTTGACGAATGCTTTAGATTTAAATGCTGCTGTTTATTGCTCCTATATCAGCAAAAAAGCTAAGGTTGACGATAGATGCTGGGTTGAGTATGCCGATATCGAAGAGGGAACTGTAGTTGGTGCAGGCTCAGTCATTTCAGGAATCAGACTAAAGGATGTTACAGTGCCTGAAAATGTTGTTCTTCACGGCTTCAAGACAGTTGATGATAAATATATTGTTCGAATTTATGGCGTAAATGATAATCCAAAGAACTATGCAGGAAATGACTTCCTCGGAGCAAATCTTAAGACCTTTATCAAAAATGCAAAGGTCACTGAGGATGATTTGTGGGAGGATGAGGTTCCTTCAATTTGGAATGCAAGGATTTATCCTGAGTGTGAGTCGATGGAGGAGGCTGTTGCAGCAGCACTTTCTATCAAGAGAATCATGGATGCCACTGCAACTGATGAGGAGATTTCAAATTGGAAAAATTCTACTCGTCATTCACTTAAGTCGAGCTTTAATCTTGCAGATGTCAACTGGATACTTGATAAACAGCAGGAGTTATCCACAAAAATCAAGGTTGCAGTGTTTATAGACGAGCTCGTTTCAAAGGTTCCTGTGGATAAAGCTTTAAATATTTTTACTAAAATTGATTATGAGGTGGCATCGGTTTTGGAGCATGAGGCGAAAAAAGCTGAATTTCCACTTAATATGCGAATTAATTACGCACTTTGTCATTATGCAAAAAAGCATGGCGGCAAGGTAGCAGGAAAATCTGCTCATCACTATGAGGATGCTGCGTATACTATCGTAAAGGATAGTATATGTAAGGAGACTCTCGGTAGATTTCCACTTGACAGTAAGGCTCATTTTGTTAAGGATGAGTTCATCCAGAAGATGCCAGTAAGAGTTAATTTCTGTGGTAGTCCTTCTGATGCAGCACCTTATTGCTTGGAGCACGGCGGTACAATGTTTGATGGAACCTTGCTTTTAAAGGGGGACTATCCAATTGTTATTACTGTAAGGAAGCTTGAAAAGCCTGTAATTGTCTTCGGTAGTGAGGACCTTGGTGACGAGGTTGAGTTTACAGATATTCATGATATCCAGATGTGCTACAACACAGATGATACCTTTGCTTTGCATAAGGCAGTTCTTATCGCTATGGGACTTATTCCAGAAAAGGATGATTCACAAAGCATCGAGCAGATTTGCCAAAAGCTCGGCGGAGGTTTATACTTAAGCACTGCTGTAGATGTTCCGAAGGGTTCAGGTCTTGGTACCAGCTCAATCATTGCAGTTGGCTGTATCAAAGCTGTAGATTCTATCCTCGGTATTGAGCCAGAGGAAGAGGCAGTTTTTGCTCAGGTTTTTGCAGCAGAGCAGCTTATGTCTACAGGCGGTGGTTGGCAGGATCAGGTCGGAGGTTACGATTACGGCCTCAAATACTTTACAGCAAATCCTGGTACATACCAAAAGATAAAGGTAGAGCGTCCTGACATTTCACAGGAGACCTTTGATGAGTTGAATGACAGATTTTGTCTGATTTTCTCAGGTCAGAGACGTCTTGCTAAAAATGTTCTTCGTCAGGAGATGAACCAGACAATCAGCAATGATGAGGCAGTTCTTGATTCATTAGACGAGATTCAAAAGCTTTGCGCACTTATGAAGTTCTACCTCGAAAAGGGTGATGTAACTTCTTTTGCAAAGTGCATTACAAAGCAGTTTGACATCATAAAGACTATCGATAAGGGTTCATCAAATACCTGCATTGAGTATATTTTTGATGTATGTAGTGACCTTATTGATGGAAAAGCAATTTGTGGCGCCGGCGGTGGTGGCTTTTTACAGGTTGTCCTCAAAAAGGGCGTTACAAAGGAGCAGCTTGCAAAGCGTATTGAAAGCGAATTTGCTGATTGCGGCGTGCAGGTGTGGGATTGCTGCTTGATTTAGAGTAGATTTTAGGAGAACTATGGATAAAAGAGATATTGCAAAAAGAGTAATAAATACAGAAGCACAGGCACTTATCAAGGTAGCTGAGAATCTCGGTGACAGCTTTGATAAATTCGTGGATGCGATTATTGAATGTCAGGGCAAGATTATTTTTATCGGAATGGGTAAAAGTGGTCATGTGGCAAGCAAGATGGCTGCAACTATGTCATCGCTTGGAACCTGCGCAATTTGTGTTCATCCAGCAGAATGTATGCATGGTGATTTGGGCATGATTCAGTCGAAGGATGTGGTTGTTTTAATCAGTTATTCTGGTGAATCAGATGAGATAAAGGGCATTATCCCGGGCATTAGACGTATTGGTGCAAAGATGCTTGGTATTACTTTTAATCCGAATTCAACTTTGGCAAAAAATGTTTCGATTTGTCAGATTTTTGACAAAATTTCAGAGGCTTGTCATTTAGGACTTGCCCCTACTACAAGTACTACAATTGTTATGGCATTTGGCGATGCTGTTGCAGTTGCGATAGCAGAATCAAATGGTTTTTCAAAAGATGATTTTGGTGCATTTCATCCTGCAGGAGCTCTTGGTAAGCGACTCATTATCAGAAGTGTCGACTTGATGGTTCCTGTGGTTGCAAAATATATATTAAATAGCAAGTCCACAGTTTTAGATGCAATCACAGCTATGACCGAAACTGGACTTGATGTAATTATGGTGGCAGATGCCAGAGGACATTTGTCAGGGATTATTTCAAATGGCGAGGTGCAGCGTCTCATGGAATCGGGGGTTGATGTCATGAGCGAAATCGTTCCAGCTATCAAGAAAAAATTCCCAATTTTTATTGATTCATCCGCAAAGGCGGTAGAGGCACTTCAGATTATGACAGACAACGAGATTCATGCTATGCCAGTAGTGAATGAAGAGAAGGTTTTAGGGGTTATTCGTAAAGAAGATATTGTGAAAGCAGGAATAACAATCTAATGAGTAGTGATATTAAAGTCGTAGCGCTTGATCTTGATGGTACGCTTACAAATTCAGAAAAAAAGGTTACCCCGGCAACTCGTGCAATAATCGATAAAGCCAGGGAGCAGGGGGTAAAAATAGTACTTGCATCTGGCAGACCTCATATTGGAATCAAGGGTGTTGCTGATGAACTCGATATCTTTGATAAAGGTGGATATATCTTGTCCTACAATGGTGGTCAGATTCTTGACTGCAAGTCGGGCAAGATTCTTTTGCGTAAAAAAATAGACCCTGCCTGTTTCAAAGAAATCTGTGAAATAGGTAAGAAATTTCCAAATGTTTATCCTGTAACCTATGATGAAGTGGGAATTATCGGTGAAACAACTGATTATAAATATGTCAAGCAGGAGGAATTCAACTGTTCCATTCCAAGTCGCAAGGTCGATAATCTTTACGAAGAAGTCAAGCATATGGATATCGTAAAATTTATGGTCGTAGGGGAACACGAGGACTTAGAACCAGTGCGTGAATATTTGCAGGAGAAATTCCCATATGAGCTTTCGATTTATTATTCTGAGCTCTATTTCCTAGAAATCATGGCTCCAAATATTGCCAAAGACAAGTCCTTGGCATTTCTTTTGAGCGAATTTGGAATGTCCAAAGAAAATCTTATGGCGTGCGGCGATGGCTTAAATGACCTCCCAATGCTCGAATACGCAGGCCTTTCAGTTGCCATGGCAAATGCCTGCCACGAAGCAAAAAAAGCTGCCGATTTTATTACTAAATCCAACAACGAGGATGGCGTTGGGTATGCGATTGAGAAGTTTGTGCTCTGATATAGCGATAAATCTGTATCAGATGAAAGCCAGGGCGCAAATCACTTCTTTTAGATTTTCAGCATTAAGTAATTCAATATGTTCATTAAGGAAAAGTAGCCTATTTCGAGAAAATGAAAAAAGTTAAATATCTGCTTAAATATGAAAGGATGAGTTTTAATTATGGATAAAAAAGTATCAATAGTAACATGTTGCTTCAATTCTGCAGCTACAATAAAGCATACATTTGAAAGTGTTTTATCACAGGTGGATGATCTTTTTGAATATGTGATTGTTGACGGTGGTTCTACAGATGGGACACTTGATATCATCAGAGAATATGAGCCAAAGTTTGGTGGCAAAATGAAATGGAAATCAGAGCCTGACAAGGGGCTTTATGATGCTTTTAATAAAGGTGTTAATCGCTGCGAGGGTGATTTAATCGGAATCATCAATAGTGATGACTGGTACGAGGGAAATTGTATCCGTGAAGCAGCGCAGGCTATGACTGATGATCCATATCAGGTAGTTTATGGGATGGTTCGTTTTGTTGATGGCGAGGGCGCTGAGCAGTACGTAGAGCTCGTATCGCACAATCTTTTAAAAAAGCGTATGATTAACCACCCTGGCTGCTTTGTAACAAAAGCTACATATGAAAAGTTTGGTGTATTTGATACACGCTGGAAGGCGGTTGCTGATTTTGACCTTATGTATCGTTACTATATGTCTGGTCAGGTGAAATTCAATCCAGTTTATTCTATCTGGGCCAATTTTGCCATCACAGGCCAATCATATAGCTACAATGGTGCGAAGGAACGTTATGATTTTCTTTTAGAAAAAGGTCTTATTTCAAAGCCTGAATATCTTTATCGTGTAGCTGGTCTCAAGGGATTGCAGATAGCAAAGCGTAAGAAATAGAATAGGGAAATATTTTGATGGAAACAAGCAACATTTTAATCAAGCTAATAAATAAAATTAAGGCCATTTTTGAGCGTTTTGACTTTATTTTAGTTACCTGCTCGACTGTGGTGTGCTCGGGAATTTCATTTATTTTTTCAGTGTACTCGAAGAAGCTGGTGCCGACGATGCCGATGGGAATCTACAGCACCTGTTTGTTAGCGATGACATATATGAATTATGCGCAGTTTGGCGTACTCAATGCTTACAATCGAGATTATCCGCAGGCGCTTGGACGTGGTGATGAGAAAGAGGCGCAAAAGCTTAAGAATACAGCATTTACCTTTATGTTTTGCATCTATATGATTGTGCTGGTAATTTTCGAGGCGTGGGTACTCTTTTTTTATAATGGGAAGCTAGGAGATGAATATCAGCGATATTATGCCTTCGGTTATGCGCTTTGTCCGATTTTAATTCTTACGAAGACCTTTGACGATATGAGTAATTATACCGTCAGGATGAACGGAAAATATAATAAATCTGCGTATATGGGATTTATTAGAACCTGTCTGGCTTTTGCAATTGGTGTAGGGGCGCTGAATCTGTTTGGGTATTATGGTCTTTATGCTATGACGCTTTCTTCAGCGATTCTAGGGATAATTATTTTTTATAAGGATTCCTTAAAGGGGACACGCTTCGAATTTGATTTCCCATATATGAAAGCTATGATTATTGGCGGGCTGCCATTGCTTTTGAATTCGCTTATCTGGACGCTGGTGCAGTCAGTGGATAAATTTGTAATCATAGGATTTTTGGGGACAGAAGCACTTGGTGTGTATTCGGTTCCTTTGATGGGATTTACGACGATGGTTTTGATTCCACAGACGATTTCACAGGTTTTTTATATAAAAATCAGTCATCTGTATGGTGCGAATCATGATGAATATCAGCTCATTGATAAAGCAAAGAGCTTTACCAGTATTACAGCGGCGATTTCTGGTGGAGCCTGTGTGGCAGTATTTTACATAATGCCAATTTTTGTAGATATTTTTATGCCAAATTATAAAGATGGAACTTTAGCTACGCAGATTCTTGTCATAGGTGTTGCGATTTATTCCACAACTATGATTTTTGGAAATATTTTTAGCGTGTTAAAACTTAACACCTCACTGATAATTAATTCGGTAGCATTGTGCGTTTTTAACGTTGTTTTCTCGTCTGCGCTGGTGTTATTTGTAGAAAAAAGTATCAATATGGTTGCTATCGGAACAGGCTTGTCATATGCCTGCTATTCGCTGCTTTTATTGATAAAGCTTTCTATGAAATTCAAGTATTCCTTTGCAAAGCTTTTGATTTCGAGTTGGCTGCCGTTGCTTTTGATTGTGATTCCAGGTGTGGCGTTATATCTGCTTTTGGAAAATATCTATCTCGCAGCAGGTCTGTCTCTTGTAGTAATGGCAATTGTGTATGGCGCGATATTATTAATGCGTAGGAAGATGTAATTTTGCTAACACTTTTTCAAACATAATGTCGACTTCTTCGATTTTCATAAATTTTAAAATTATGTAATAGGCTATTAGACCGAAGCCTGCTGAAAGCACAAATACGAAGAAGGCACTGTCGATAAAATGTTTAAAGAAAAAGATAATAGCTATGAGCACAATTGAACTTGGAATTTGCTTTAAAAGAGTTGGTATGTGCTGTGAAAACCTGTAATCGTGTATATGTTTTTTTAGCATATGTGAGTTTATTGCAAAATTTACGAGGTAACTGAAGGTTGTTGCGATAGCCACGCCGAATACACCCCATAATTTGGAGAGTAGGATTGTAAAAAATACATTTGTACCTACTGCAAAAAAGCCTGTAATCATAGGACCTTTTGTGTTTTTGAAGGAATATAAGCCGCGGAGAATTATGTCACGGAAGCCTTGAGCGGTAAAGCCAAGAGCATAACCAGTGAGTGCGGCTGAAGTCATAATGAGTGAGTCATTTGTAAAATTTCCTCGCAGGTAGGCGATGGAAACAATTTCTTTTGAACAAAGACAGGTGATAAGTGTGATTGGAACCATGAGGCAAACCATTACATTGAGAGCCTGTCGCATAGTAGATTTTAAACGATCATAATCGCCTGTTGCTGTATATTCGGAAAAGTTGACATAGAGAATGTCGACTACGTTGTTGACGAGAATTATGCTTACGAAGTCTTCAAGGACAGAGGCGTAGCTAAGTGCAGATGCATTTCCTGCCCCAAGTCCTGTTGAAACGGAATTGTCTACGATTTTATTTATTTGTCCAACGGAATTTCCGATGAGGAGTGGGATTGCGGTGTAGAGTACGATTTTAATCTCTGGTACTTCTGATAATTTGGTAAAAGTAAATTTAAAGTAACGTCGACCTCTTATTAGCAAAAGGGCACCGAAAATGAAGTATGCCAAGTACTGTGCTATTACAAGCGAAGTAACTGCCTGAACATTGTAAAGTGCGACACAGCATACAATAGTAGTAAGTGATGTGATGAATGATTCAGAGCGTGATACAACAAAATCCTTGTTTGCGTCCATTAATGAGTTCCAAATCAAAGTGACAACTGCAAAAAGGAAAAATGGATAGCAGATTCGAAGATACTGCTCTAAAACTATGCTTTGCTCAGGAGTGTATGCTGGTGCAAGCATATGCGCAATCTGTGGTGTAATCATATACGCAAGTAAAAGCACTGCACATACGATAGGAACCAGGATTTCCAAGCAGGCAGAGATTAGCTTGCAGGATGCCTCTTTTCCTTTTTGAATAAGGCATTGAGTATAAATTGAAACCAGTGAAATTGTGATAGCTCGTATGAAAGCTGAAGATAATGAGCCAACGAAATTCAAGGCTACATAGTATGTATCTGTTTCGAAGGTAGTTCCAAAAAAGTATGCCACAACAGCCTGCTTTACGAAGCCAAGCAGCTTAAATGCGATTGTGCAGATTGTGATTATGATAGTGGTTGTAACTATACTTTTATTCTTTAATGATTTTGCCATGATAAATTCCCTATGTTATAATTTTCTTTTAAAAAAGATTATATATTAAGGCTTTGTAAAGGTAAAGTTTAGAAAAAGCTAAATATTAATAAAGCGATTTTTGAAAAATAAAGTTTAGAAGATGAGTCGAGAAATTAATTGAGAAGACAAAAGTTTAGAAGATGAGTCGAGAAATTAATTATGAAGACAAATTTTGAAGGGAAATACATATGGTAATCAAAAATAGAAAACAAATTATTCGCGCTATCATAGCGATAGCAGTTTTAATAGCTTCTTTTGCATCGCTTTCATCTGGCTATTACGTAGATGAAAATGGACTGTTGGCAATATATCGTGGCATATTCAAGGGACAGAGGATGTTTGTAGATTCCTGGGAGGCTTTGCAGACAGGAAGTATTTTGATGTATCCGGTATTTGCACTTTATTATTATTGTCTTTCAAATGTACTTGCATCGTTTGGCATAGGGCTAGTGCTATATACGAGGATAGTCTATATGATTTGTAGACTATTGATTGCATTGTACATGTATTTTTGTTTAAAAAATAGCAAGTATCATAAGGGGGCTTTCGTTGCTTCGATACTATATTATATGTTTGTTGTTGGCTGGTTTAATTTTAGCTATAAGTCATACTGTGACATGGCAATTGCACTTATTATTTGTTTTATCATTCGCGTTTTTGAGACTGAGAAAATATATTACTTTGTACTAATTGGAATAGCTTGTTGTATTTGTGTTTTGGCATACCCGACAATGATATTTTTTGGAGTAGCGCTCGGTGTAGGAATTATTCTTGCAATTAAGCAGGCGGGACTTTCGAAAAAGGCGTTGACTTTATATGTGGTGACCTGCATATGCTGCGGAGCACTGTTTTTGATATATTTACAATTGACAAGTGGGATTCCACAGATAATAGGCCAGTTACAATTCTTTGGGGACCAGGACTATGATTATAGCTTGGGGATGCGTCTGTTGAGGATGCTTTTGAGCTATGTGGTTTTTGCTGTGATTGCTTATGCTCCAATAGTTGTGCTTTGGTTTTTTAAAAAGTACCGTTATATGTCTTTACTTATGGAAAATTTAATCCTCAGTATTTACTGGGCGGTCTTTTTCCTTGGAATTTGTCTTATAAGGATTGATAGTATTAGCAATTCCAGATATATTTATGGGCTTCTCGTTCTATTTTTCTGGTTTCCATATTTTGTATATCAGAAAAAGGATTCAGAGTTTACGACAATAGGCGAATACAGTAATGAAGGCACTAGTGTTCCTGATATGGAGCTTTGGATAATCTATGGAATATCGCTTGTGAGTCAGTTTATTTGGGCTGTATCTACCAATCAGGATATTGAAGTGCCTGGTTATATGGCATTCTATGGTGTGCTTGCACTTGTGATTTATTGGGCAAAAAACAGAAATGCGATGCAATTTTTAATAGATTTTATTGTTTTAGTAGCAGCATTTTTTGCCATAATCTGGATACCAGAAGGAAATGGTGGCTTCGCTCAGGTTTTTGAGCGCAGAGTAATTGTTGTACAAGGACCATTGCAGGGAGTTTGCGTGCAGGAGAATTATTACCATCTTGATGAGGCTATGTATTATTTGACCAATACATATGTGGGTGAAGATGACTATTTGCTTGTAACTTTTGGTTCCAATTCTTCAGGTTACTTGAACAGCAATGGGAAAATTGCTGCACATACCGTATTTGATAGAACGCATAAAAATACAAAAGTTTTAACTTTCTGGCAACAGCACCCTGATCATGAGGCTAAGTATGTAATAATAAATGAAGCAGATAAAAAATACGAGGCATTTATTGAAGGCGAGATGGGGCAGTATTTGTTAGCTCAGTATCCGAATGAGGTAGATAGAGTCGGGGATGTAGCGATTTACTCTAAATGAAATAGATGAAGTCTGTGATGTGGCGAATTGCGTCAAAAGAAATGGATGAAGTCTGTGATGTGGCGAATTATTAAAATTAATGAAAGTAATTAGTTAGTATGGTTGATAGCAAAAAAATATATATTAGAAAAATTATATATGTTCTGATTTTGTTTTTACTTACAATTCTTGTAAGCTTACCAGCATTCAGAGGGAAGGTGGCATTGGGTCATGATTTGCCATTTCATTTTGGTAGAATTGATTCCCTGGCAAATGCGATAAAAACAGGTCAGCTTCCAGCTCGTTTTGAATCAGAGGCGTGGTATTCATATGGCTATGTAAGCTCGACATTTTATGGTCATTTGTTGCTCTATATTCCTGCGTGCTTGCGTCTTTTTGGCATGCCAGTTTTTATGGCATACAATTGCTATGTGATTTTTATCAATATGCTTACTGCGTTGATTTCTTATTATTCCTTCAAACGTATTTTGAAAAATGATAGTCGTTTTGGTGTGTTTGCTACAACAATTTATATGGTGGCTGGCTATCGTCTTTCAAATCTCTTTGTTCGAGCTGCTGTTGGTGAGTATACAGCTATGGCATTTTTGCCACTTTTTATGCTTGGAATCTATCAGATTTACTATGTAAATGATTACAGCTTTTTGCCTCACAAAACGACAAGTGATGGCGAGAACCATAATCGCTTTCGTGAAAAATTGAACTATAAGGAAAAAGTAAATATCCTTGAACTATCAAGAGGTCTTCTCAATTTTCCACTAATCCTTGGAGCAACAGGAATTATTGAAAGTCATATTTTGACGACAGAGCTTGTGATGCTTTTTACTTTGATTTTTGCAATATTATCGATTAAAAAAACTATTAGCGTGATAATTCCACTGCTTAGTAATTTGTTGGTTGTGCTTGGCTTGAATTTGTATTTTATTCTTCCTTTTATTTCATCCTATAGCTCTATGAATTTAAACATCAATTCGCCTAAAGAACTAGAGGATTTGAGCAAAAATGGTCTTTATTTGCGTCAAATTTTTGGACCTTTGGTAGGTGGTCATGGTAGCAATTTTGAATGGACCTATCAGGGTGAGGAATATTTGAATTTTGGCATTGTTTTGATTATTTGCATGCTGAGTGCATTGGTTATTTTTATCATTGATATTTTGAAAAAAAGCATCAATACCAAAGTTCTTAAGCTTGGCTTTTTAGGAGTATTAGCATTGTGGTTTTCAACAATTTATTTTCCTTGGCAGCTTTTTACAAAAGATAATGCGATTTCGAAATTAATGACCTCAGTGCAATATCCTTGGCGATATATGATGCTGGCAACTCTGATTTTTACAGTCATTGGCGCATATTCAATTATGTATCTTGCTGATTTGGTTGCCGAAAATAAGAAAAAATTTTGTACAGTCGTAAAGATTCACAAAAAAGGTGAAACAACCTATGGAGTTTATGTAAATAAGGTTTTTCTAATTCATTTTTGTATTTTAATTATGCTTGCAGTTGTATCTACAGCATATTTCGATTATATGCTTGTTTGCACAAACCCATCTGTTTCGGATGAATCCGCATCTGCAAACTGGGCTGATAAGCTCTACCTGCCTGTAGGTACCAGCATAGATGGTATCTCAGATAATCAGTTACCAGTAGTTGATTACGAAAAAGGCGAAGTCCTCCTTCCTGTCTTTGCGTATAATAACGTAAAGGTGTATGATGTGGCATCCCACGAATTGCCGACAAGTGTGGGTGCTAATAATCAGTTGATGATTAAAATTGATGCATTTTCACAGGATATTTCTAGTGAAAACGAAGCTTTGGAATATGCGAAAACTTTGAAAACCAAGTTTGTTGAACCAGTATCCTGGAGGGTGGCTGAGTTAGTAAGCATAGTGTTTTTGTTGTGCTTAATCATAATCTCGCGCCGCCGAACCACGATATAAGCGCGGATGTACGAAATCGTGGTCTATAACGTATCACCGCGGTTATAAAAACAGCGGGATGGGGGAAAACAATAAAAATAGTTGTCTATTTATCATAAACCTGCGCCACCAGACCACGATATAAGCGCGGATGTACGATATCGTGGTCTACAACGTATCACCGCGGTTATAAAAACAGCGGGATGGGAAAAAACAATAAAAATAGTTGTCTATTTAACATAAACCTGCGTCGCCAGACCACGATACAGGCACGGATGCACGATATCGTGGTTCAAAACGTATCACCGCGAATGAATAGATGTGCATGTGCCATTTTTTGTTATATGTATTCAGAGTATTGTCATATCTTTTTTAATGTCTTAAACAAAAAACATGAATCCCAACACATAAATCACAAAACATAGAAGTCACTGGACTCCTTATCAGGTAAAGGATGTACTTCTACTCGGGCAAAGTATGTACTTCATCTCAGGCAAAGGATATTTTGACAATTCCCCCGCAAAGGCTTAAAATACAATAATATGATTTAAAAGGGAAAGTGTTGTTTTTTAGTCTTTTCGGGCTAAGAAAATTGTGGCATTGGCCCTGTGAGGAGATACTTGTGTACAATATAAGTTTTATTGCGAGGCGTCCTTTTGATGACTTGTGTCCAGCTATATATAAAGAGATAAAAGCATCCTTTGATAAAGAGTGTCATGGCGTATTTATTACTCTTGATGCTAAAGAAACTGCTTATATTAAAGCAAAGTTTTCAGATGAGGATATCACAATTTGCGAGCTTTCTGAGTATATGAATTCTCATTGGGAAGAGTTTACGCTTGATGCGCTTGTAGCGTATGAGAAAAAGTATGATGCTTCTCCTATGTGGAAATATATTTATACAGATAGATTTTTGATTGGTAAGGATTATGATTATGTGGTTCATACTGCCGCAGGATTGTTTTCGTTTTTTGAATACGTGTTTACTACTTATAAAGTAGATTTCTATTATGATGAGGTAATTGCTACACTTTTTACCTATGTAGCTTATCTTGTTGGAAAAAAGACAGGTACAGAGTATTTTTCATTTTTGCTGATGCGTACGGTTGGTATGGATTTGACACATCATTATGTGTTGAATGACCCATTTGAGATGATGCTTGAAATGCCGGAAAACTACATGGATTTGGAGTATTCGGCTGATGAGCTTAAGGCTGCTGATGAATTTTTAACAGGCTTTGAGCAAAAGCATTCTAAACCTGCATTTATGAAGTTTTCAGGGCGCAAACCCAAGTTCAAACTACAATTTTTGATTTTGCCTTTGTTTTATCTGCGTCAGAGATTTTTTAATCCATATACAAAGGACAAGGGTGAGTACATTTATTATAAAGCCTACGAGCATACACTTGATCCAGTAAAGTTTTATTTTAGATATAAAAAGAGCCGCAAGTATTTCAATAAAGCAGATTTGACGAAAAAATTTGTTTATTTTCCACTTCATTTGCAGCCGGAGGCATCCACAATTGTGTGTGCGCAGAAGTACGAAAAGCAACTGTATTTTTTAGATAACTTGGCAAAATCAGTGCCAGCGGATACTTTGATATATGCTAAGGAACACTATTCCTTCTTAGGAAGTAGAGATAATAGCTTTTATGAGGCGTTGAAGGAATATCCAAATATCGTTTTGATTGATCCATGGGAGGATTCCTTTAAGCTTACAGAAAAGAGTCAATGCGTGGCAACTCTTACTGGTACGGCTGGTCAGGAGGCGATGCTGCTTCGAAAGCCAGTAATTATGGGCGGTGACATTCTTTATAAGAATGCCCCAGGAGTTATGCGCATAGAGGAGATTTTTGGAAATTATGTGCCAGCGATGGAGTCCTGGAAACAGCCAAGTCGAGAGGATATTGTGAAATATTTGGCAGCCTATCGAAGATGTGCAAGGGAAGGTAATACCTACGTGCTCAGTGAGGATAGATTAAAGCCTGACAATATCAAGCTATTGGCGAAGTCAATGTTTTCATATTTTGAAAAAAGTAAAAAAACAGGGTGAGATTTGTAAAGAAAACTGATTTTTATAATAAAGAAACGAATTGCTGCCTTGTTAAATAATATTAGAAGTACAAATTAGATTTTTTGTAGATTAATTATAGAAAAAGAGGAAAGATTATGAGTAAAGTTTTAGTTACTGGTTCAGATGGATTTATCGGTTCCCACTTAGTAGAGGAGCTTGTAAAAAAGGGATATGAGGTTCGTGCATTTGTATATTACAATTCCTTCAACACTTGGGGTTGGCTCGATACAATGCCAGAGGATATTATGAAGCATGTTGAGGTTTTTGCTGGTGATGTCCGTGACCCAAATGGCGTCCGTACAGCTATGAAGGGGTGTGATGCAGTATTTCATCTTGCTGCACTTATTGCAATTCCATATAGCTACCACAGCCCTGATGCTTATGTAGATACAAATATCAAGGGTACTTTAAATATTCTCCAGGCAGCCAGAGACCTTGGTACAAGTAGAGTTCTTGTTACATCAACTTCAGAGGTTTATGGTACAGCTCAGTATGTTCCAATTGATGAGCTTCATCCATATCAGGGGCAGTCTCCTTATTCTGCTACAAAAATTGGCGCTGACAGATTAGCTGAGTCGTTCTATCGTTCTTTTGATTTGCCTGTTACAATTGTGCGTCCATTTAATACTTTCGGACCACGTCAGTCAGCAAGAGCTGTTATTCCAACTATCATCACACAGCTTCTTGCAGGTAAGCAGGAAATTAAGCTTGGTTCACTTACTCCAACTCGTGATTTCAACTACGTAAAGGATACAGCCAATGGTTTTATTGCAATGTACGAGTCTGACAAGACCATAGGTCAGGAAATCAACATTGCTACACAAAAGGAAATCTCTATCGGCCAGCTCGCCGAGGAGCTTATCCGTCAAATAAACCCAGCAGCCAAAATCGTATGTGACGAGGATCGCCTTCGTCCAGAAAAATCAGAGGTTAACCGCCTCTTAGGCTGTAATAAAAAAATTCTTGAGCTAACAAATTGGAAGCCACAGTATACCTTCGAGCAAGGCTTGGCTGAAACCATAGAGTTCTTAAAAAATAACCTCGATAAATACAAAGTTGATATCTATAATGTATAATTTGGCTCCCCTTTCAAGGGGAGCTGTCAGGCGAAGCCTGACTGAGGGGATGACTAATTGCGACTTTGAATAAAATAAAATAAACCTCTCAGTCGGCCTACGGCCGCCAGCTCCCCTTAAAAGGGGAGCACATGAAAAGGAGATACAGTGATGGAAGAATTTTTACCATTGAGTGTGCCAAACCTAAAGGGCAACGAATTGAAATATGTAACAAATGCTGTGGAGACAGAGTGGGTTTCTACGGCGGGGCCATATGTAGAAGATTTTGAAAAAAATATTGCAGCATATGTTAAGTCGAAGGGGGCTGTTAGTTGCCAGAATGGTACATCGGCGCTTCATATTTCGCTTATGCTTATGGGAGTTACACGTGAGGATGCGGTAATTGTTCCTACACTTACTTTTATTGCGGCGGTAAATCCTACAAAGTATATTGGTGCGGAGCCAGTTTTTATGGATTGTGATGATTCGTTTTGCATGGATCCACAGAAGTTGTTGAAATATTGCGAGACAGAGTGTGATTTTATTGATGGGAAGCTCATCGATAAGAAGCTCAATCGTCAGGTAAAGGCCATGGTGGTTGTGCATGTATTTGGCAACATGGCAGATATGGAGGCGATTCTTCCTATCGCAGAAAAGTACAATATCAAAGTGGTTGAGGATGCGACAGAAGCATTGGGTACTTATTATACAAAGGGTAAGTACGCTGGCAAATTTGCTGGAACTATGGGAGATATTGGTTGCTATTCCTTCAATGGAAATAAAATTATCACTACAGGTGGCGGCGGTATGATTGTCTCAAATGATGAGGCACTTTTAGCTCACGCAAAGCACCTTACTACTCAGGCAAAAGCTGATATGGCAAATTTCATTCATGATGAAATCGGCTATAATTATCGTATGACAAATCTTCAGGCGGCTCTTGGTATAGCCCAGCTTGAGCAGCTTGAGACTTTTATAGAGACAAAGACAGCAAATTACAAGCTTTACAAGGAAGCTGTTGATAAAATGGATGGTCTTCACGTGCAGGATTTCAGAGATGATATTCGTAGCAATTACTGGTTCTATTCAGTAGTTTTTGAAGAGGATGAAGCTGGCCGTGATAAGCTGATTGAGGCATTAAAACAGCACAAGATTCAGTCCCGTCCAATTTGGGGACTGATTTCTGACCAGTTACCATACGAGGGGGCTCGAACCTTTGAAATCGAGAAAGCTACCTGGTATTGGAAGCGCGTGGTAAATGTACCATGCTCTACAAACCTCACTACTGAGGGTGTAAATCGCGTGCTTGATATTATTAAAGAATTTTAAGTAAAGCAATGTCATGTGGACCTTGTACCCGATATTATTAAAAGATTTTAAGCAAAACAAATTCTTGATAGAACTAGTCAGAGCAAAATTTTAACAATACAATTTACAGACGAATTTGTATTTGACGAAGCAACATTTTAAATAAGCTGAGTATTAATATAACCCGAATATTTACATAAACTAATTTTTTATACAAACTATTTTTTAGGAGATATCTATGACACGAGAAGAAGTATTTGAAAAATTAAATGAAGTGTTTCAGGATGTATTTTATGACGAGTCAATTACTGTGACAGATGCTACAAATACCAGTGATATTGAGGGTTGGGACAGCCTGATGCATATCACATTAATTGGTGCTGTCGAGGATGAGTTTGAGATTAGATTTCCAATGCAGGAAGTCGTTAACATGAAAAATGTCGGAGAGATGGCAGACTTGATTTTGAATTTAGTAAAATAATAATTACGCGAAGTCACTAAAAAGTCGCCTAGTCGAAAACTACGTGATGGACATTTATTTTCAAACCTACAAATTAAAGGATTTTTTCAATGGATTGTTTTAATTACCCGTTTGATACTAAGACCTTACTTAGAAAAAAGAGACAATTAAAAACAGAACTATTACCTCAGGCTACTCTGAGCAAAAAGATTGCTGTACTTGGTGGCTCTACGACGAATGAAGTTGTAGATATGCTAGAGCTTTTTCTTTTGAATTATGGGATAAAGCTAGAATTTTACCAGTCTGAGTACGCTCAGTATTGGCAGGATGCTATGTTTGGAAATCCAGCACTTGATGCTTTTGAGCCTGATATCATATATATACATACAAGCTGGAGAAATATTACAGCTTTTCCTCAAATGGATATGACTGCGCAAGAGGTAGAAGAGCTTTTTGCTGCGGAGATTTCAAAGTATGAAGCTATGTGGAATAGCTTAGAAAATAAATTTGGTTGTACAATTATTCAGAATAATTTCGATAGACCAAATTACAGACTTTTGGGTAATCGTGATGTGTGGGATTATCGCGGTCGTACGAATTTTGTTCAAAGATTGAATATGGGATTTTATGATTATGCAAATTCTCATAACAATTTTTATATAAATGATTTAGATTATATTGCGGGCGACTTTGGCTATGAGGCTTGGAATGACGCGCTTAATTGGAATATGTACAAATATGCCATGGGAAGAAATGCTATTCCCAATGTTGCTGCAAGCGTAGCAAAAATCATCAAATCTATTTTTGGTAAGAATAAAAAGCTTATGGCACTTGATCTTGATAATACTCTTTGGGGTGGCATCGTGGGCGATGATGGTGTTGAAAAAATTGCTGTTGGTCCAGAGGTTCCAAGTGGACAGATATATAGCGAGTTTCAGAATTATTGCAAGGATTTGAAGAGCATAGGTGTAGTTCTTGGTGTGGATTCAAAAAATGATGAGTCGAATGCACTTGCTGGATTAAATCATCCAGATGGCAGCCTTCGGCCAGAGGATTTTGTTTCGATAAAAGCTAATTGGGAGCCAAAGAGCGAGAATCTATTTGCGATGGCATCAGAGCTGAGTCTTGGAATAGACAGCTTTGTATTTATTGATGACAATCCGGCTGAGCGAGAGAATGTGCAAGCTCAATTTGAACAGGTTGCTGTTCCTGATATTTTAAATGTAGAAAATTATATCAGTGTGATTGACCATCAGGGGTACTTTGAGGTCACTAATTTTTCAAATGAAGATATCAAGAAAACTGATATGTACAAGGCAAGAACGCAGGCTGCTTCCTTGCAGGCCAGCTTTAAGGACTATGGCGAGTATCTTGATTCTCTTGAGATGGTGGCAAAGATTACAGATTTTGGCAAGCTATATATTCAACGTATTGCTCAGTTGACAAATAAATCAAATCAGTTCAATCTGACAACCTTGCGTTGCACTGAGGATGATATTTTAAATATGCAGCAGTCAGATAATTATATTTGTCTAAGTGGTAAGCTGATTGACAAATTTGCTGACAATGGAATTGTGACCGTAGTTAGTGGCGAGATTACAGGAGATGTTCTTGATATTCGACTTTGGCTTATGAGCTGTAGAGTGTTAAAGCGTGAGATGGAAAACGCGATGATGGATGTGCTCATAGAAAAAGCTAAGGAGCGCGGCATCAAAACTATCCGAGGATATTACTATCCGACTGCCAAAAATTCGCAGGTCAAGGATTTTTATCTGCAATTTGGATTCAAGCTGATTGACGAAGATGCAGCTTCAAACCGCAGCTTTGAGCTTGATATAAATGATTACAAAAAGAGCACAGCTCATATTCAAATCGAAAAGAGTATATAACGGGAGCTTCCAAGAAAAGAGCCAATAACTGGAGAACCCAAGAAAAGAGTAATTGACGGGAGAACTATAGATGGAAGAGGTATTCATCCGAGAAGACAATTCAATAATTCAGGCGATGCATGTTTTTGATAAAAGTGGACGTCGTACTGCCTTTGTTGTAGATGATTCAAATAAGCTTTTGGCGGCTTTATCGGAAGGCGATGTTCGCAGATTTATTTTAAACGGTGGTGATTTAAATGAGCCTGTTAAAAAGGTCGCAAATTACACACCGCGAAGTCTTACGATGGATGAAAAGGAAGATGCGCTTGATTTTCTTATCAGACATAATATCGAGGGACTTCCTATCGTAGATGAAGCAGGGATAGTGATTGATACGATTTTCTGGAGCGAGCATCATTATAAAAAACAGGCTCAGCTTGATACGCCAGTAGTTATGATGGCAGGCGGCAAGGGTACCCGACTTTATCCATATACACGTATTTTGCCAAAGCCTCTTATACCGGTGGGCGAAAAACCAATTGCAGAGATTATTATGGACAGCTTTTATGAATATGGCATCAAGCGCATGATTATGATAGTTAATCACAAAAAAAATATGATTAAGTCGTATTTCGGCGAGATTGAAAAGCCTTATTCAATTGAGTATGCTGATGAGGATGTGCCTCTTGGCACAGGTGGCGGTCTCTCACTTATTCGTGGTCAGATTGATGAGACCTTTATTTTGACAAATTGCGACATCTTAATTGAGGATGATTTCTCAAAGATAGTCGAGCATCATAGAAAAGAGGGCAATGCAATTACTATGATTTGTTCTCTTAGAAATTTTCAGGTAGCCTACGGCGTAGTTGAATTTGGGGAGCACGGAGATATTATTTCCATGAAAGAAAAGCCTGAGTTTAGCTATTTTACAAATACAGGTAGCTATATAGTTGAGCCAGAGGTTATTGATTACATTAAGGAAAATGAAAATATCGGTTTTCCAGATATCATAAATAGATTGAAGGATGCGGGCAAAAAGGTTGGAGTATATCCGATAAATGAAAATTCCTGGATGGATATGGGACAGCTCGATGAGCTGAACAAGATGGAGAATAGGTTAAAAGGAAAGAAATAGTAATGAAGGAAAAAATATCAAATTGCTTTACAACGACAAAAGAAAAGGTGAAGGACAATTTTGTGACAACTATAAATGGCTTTTTTGATTTATTCCATGATATAAATCGCGAAAAGGTATTGAAGCTAATCACACTTTTACTTGGAATTGTGGGGCTTGTGTATGCTACAGTTTACATTTTTAGCACTTGGCTTAATCCTGCAAAATCAAAATTTTACAATGGCTACTTTCTTATAATATTATTAGCTATGTTTGTGCCTACAATCTGGCTTTTGAAGTATTTGCTTACAGATAAAAAAATCAGCTATGTAAAAATTTATGTGATTTTATCTCTTTGCTGGGGAATTTGTATGCAGTTTGTTATGCCACCTTTTTCAGGCCCAGATGAGACAAAGCATTATTTCAGTGCTTATCATGCTTCCAGCATTATGATGGGACAGAAGGATCATGGTATTGACCAGCAGTTTGGTAACTGGATTCAGGATAAGAGTTATTTCCTCATTCGATCAGAGGATATTTATACCGCTCCACAGGTAGATGTAACTTTTCCAGACCAGTACGAAATTCTTGCCGATGGATGCTGGTTTAGATGTCCGCAAGAGGGCAAAGAATATGTTGGCTGTTATGAAGCACCAGGCCGTGCCAGAAGATATCTGATATCAGGACTTGGAATTACAATAGCCAGACTTCTTAATTGGGGATTTGTCGGAACCATTTTTATGGGACGATTTATGAATACACTTTTTATGACGCTGATGGGTGCAATCTGCATTAAGCTTTTACCTATCGGTAAATCCCAATTGGTAGCATTTTTGATTTTCCCAGAGTTGTTGACTCTTTGTGGGTCTTATTCATATGACAATATGAGTATATTTTTCTCGATGCTACTGTTGTCACTTTGCTTGTATTACTCTAGGCCTGAAAAGCAGCTACATATCTGGGATATGGGTATTATTGCAGCATGTATTTTGATTTTGATTCCAAACAAGCAGGTTTATGCACTTTTTGCAATCTGGTTCTTTGCCATTCCGCTTGTGAAGTGGTGGCAGATGATAAAAGGCAAAAAGTGGTACGATTTGGTAGGTGTCGCTGTATTATTGATTGGCTTTATTACGGTAGGACGAAAGTTTATCATGAAATATTACTGGATTGTTTATAGTAATATTTTCTGGAAATGGGATGAAAAAGCGGTTATCGAGCAGGATGGCGTTCGTACATCTTATACTTGGGATACAGTAGTGGCTGATCCAATAGGCACTCTTAAATTTGCCTGGGAAGGTGTCAAAGTTGATTTTTGGTACAATTTAAAGCATGTAATTGGCTGTGAGCTTGGACATGTACTTCTTACAGTAAAGGTGCCACTTATCTGTACAGTTTTACTTCTTTTAATTTTGCTTGCAACTATTTTTGTAAAGCGAGGCAAAGGAATCAAGCCTTGGCAGGTAGTGATTTATGTACTTGGTGTTGTACTCTGTGTAGCAGCAATTTTCGTGGGCTGTCTCATCAGATTTACTCCAGAAAGTGGTTCAGAGCGAGTACAGATTTCGTATCGTTATCTGATTCCGGTATACATGACGCTGGCAGTTATTGCGGGTACTGATAGGGAAGAAAATAAAGCTACAATCGGACTTTTGTACCTCGAAAATCTTACAATGATTTTTGTGGCTTGTAGTGCGCTTACTTATTTGTTGCATTTAAGAGATGGAATGTAAAGATATTAGATACACATAGAAAGAGGAATTTATTATGACAAGAGAAGCCGTTTTTGAAGAATTGACAAAGATTTTTTGGGATGTTTTTGATGATGAGGATATCGAGCTTACAGATGCTACAACAGCAGATGATATCGAGGATTGGGATTCATTAGAGCAGATTAATCTCATCGTAGCCTGTGAGAAAAAGTTTTCTGTAAAATTTGATATGGCTGAGATTCAGAAATTAAAGAATGTAGGCGAGATGGTAGATACTATTCTTGCAAAGGTAAATTAATGAATACATATACTTTTGATGAGATAAAGGTGGGGATGAGCGAAGCCTTTGATGTGACGATTACAGAGCAGATGCTTGAAAGCTTTAAGAATATCACAGGCGATATCAATCCTCTTCATAATGACGAGGATTTTGCAAGGTCTAAAGGACATAGTGGAAAAGTGGCATATGGAATGCTTACTGCCAGTTTTCTATCAACTATGGCAGGCGTGTATTTGCCGGGTGAAAGAAGCCTTATCCAACAGGTGAATATCAAATTTGCAAAGCCGGTTTATATTGGCGATAAGCTCACAGTTACAGGTGAGGTTGTTGAGATAAATGAAACAGTTCAAAGATTTGAACTAAAAGTTACTATTGTAAACCAGGAGAACAAAAAGGTTCTTCGCGGACAGATGACAATTGGAGTAATCTAGTGAAGGATAGCAAGGTATTATTTGTAACAGGTGCATCTTCTGATATCGGTGTTGCACTAATCAAAGCAGTGGCAGACAATTATGTCAAAATCATAGCACATTGCCGCAGTAGTAGAGCGCGTTTAGAGGAACTTGGCACTGAGCTTGGTGAAAAGCTTGAAATCGTTCAGGCAGATTTTGCTGACTCAAAAGAGGTCGAGGCTATGATAGAGACTCTTAAGGGTAAATCGCTCGTGCCAGATCACATAGTACATTTGGCTGCAGTGCCATCTATGAACAAGCAGTTTCGAAAGACCGCATGGCAGGATTTTGAAACTGAAATTGATGCAGATGTGCGTCCGATTGTTCAGATTCTGTTAGCTTTTATGCCTGCTATGTCAAAAGCGAAATATGGCAAGGTAGTTTTTATGCTCACCTCGTGCACAATAAATACTCCTAAATTCAAATCGACCTACACGACTGCAAAGTATGCACTGCTAGGTTTGATGAAATCCCTTTCTGCAGAATATGCTGAAAAAGGAATTACAGTAAATGGCGTATCGCCAGATATGATAGATACAAGATTCAATGACAATGTACCTGACCTTATCAAGGAGAGCAATGCTAAGGAAATGCCACTTGGTCGCAATCTTACAGTTCAGGATGTTGTTCCAGCCTTTGCATTTTTGTTATCAGATGGCGCGGATACAATTTCGGGACAAAACATCCCTATTACACAGGGAAAATAGTGGTCAAAGGCGCAGGATGGTGTAAGTGAAGAAGCTACGAAAAAGTGGTCAAAGGCGCAGGATGGTGTAGGTGAAGAAGTATGAGAAATATTGTAGTCGCAGGCACAGGTGGTGCAGGAAAAGAAACAAAATGGTTAATTGAGCGTATTAATGCGCTGACTCCTACCTATAATTTTTTAGGCTTTATTGATATAGAGCCAGGTGATGAGGTGGTAGGTGATGACAGCTTTATTATTGATACCACGGAGGAGCTTGATGTAGTAATTGCCATGGGTTCCATGGAAAAACGCAAATTCCTCTATGAGTTATACAAAAAAAATCCGAAGGTGCATTTTCCAAATCTCATTGATCCGACAGCCACTGTTTCAGATTCGGTTGTGATGGGTGAAGGTAATGTGATTTGTGCAGGTGCAATCATTACAGTGGATGTAAAGTTGGGTAATCAGAATCTTATAAATTTCAACTGTACTATTGCTCATGACAATGAGATGGGTGATTTTAATACCTTGAATCCAAATTGCAATTTATCTGGTGCGGTAAAGCTTGGCAATCTCATCGAGGTTGGCACAGGCTCACAGATAGTGCAGTGCAAGACTATTGGCGATGAGACACACATCTGGGCGGGCAGTTGTGTAATCAAAAATATCAAGGGACGCTGCGAGGTGGTAGGTGTTCCTGCGAAGGTAGTCAGAAAGTTTTAACAGAAAGTTGTTGAATCAATAACGTCTTTAATTGCTACAGTATCAGGTTTTTGAAAAAGTAGTTAAAAGTTTTTAAGAGAGAATAGTTTTATGGCAAAGCATATTTTAATACCATGTCAGTACTTTTATCCAGAACAGTTTCGTATAAATGATATGGCTTTTGAATGGGTCAAGCGAGGCTACAAGGTCACAGTGCTCACAGGAATTCCGAATTATCCCGAAGGAAAATTTTATGAGGGTTACGGATTTTTTCATCATAAAAAAGAAACAATAAACGGTGTTACAGTTATTCGTATCCCACTTTTTGCAAGAGGGAAGAGTAAGCTGGGATTGATTCTGAATTATTTCAGTTTTCCGTTTTTTGGTTTTTTCTGGAATCTTTTTACTAAGCTTGAAGCGGACGAAGTTTTTATGTTTGAGACCTCGCCGATGAATCAGTGCAAGATTGGTGTGCGCTACGCTAAAAAACACAACATTCCTTGCTATTTATACGTGCAGGATTTGTGGCCAGAAAACGTGGAGATGATTCTAGGCAGTCATAACCCTATCATTGTAAAGCCTATAGAGCGCATGGTTCGAAAAATCTATGCAGGCTGTACGCATATCTTTGGAACTTCACCAAGCTTTGTGGATGCTATTAGGAAATATGTTCCAGAGGATGAAAAGGAAAAAGTATCCTATTGGCCGCAGTATGCAGAAGAATTTTATCAGCCAAGAGCCAAGAGCTTTTTGCCGGATGAATTTGATTCAAAGGAGCCAGTGCCAAGACAAACAGACGAATTTAGAGTTATTTTTACAGGAAATATTGGTCAGGCACAGGGGCTTGATATCTTACCGAAGGCGGCTGCTTTGTACAGAAAAAAGCTTGGAGATATTGGATATCCTCTCAAATTCGTAATAGTAGGTGATGGAAGAGCCAAGGAAGCGTTTGTTGAATCCATTCGTGAAAATGGTGTTGAAGATATGTTTGAATTTGTAGGGCGTAAGCTTCCTACAGAGATTCCGAAGCTTTTAGCAGCAGCGGATGCAGCGTTTTTATCTTTTGCAAATGATGAGCTTTTTGCAAAGACAATACCAGCAAAGCTTCAGTCATATTTGGCATGCGCTATGCCAATTATTGCATCAGCTATGGGAGAAAGCGAGCGTATCATTAATGAAGCAGGCTGTGGTTTCTGTTCACCAATTGGGGATGAGGTTTCGCTTGAAAATAATATTGAAAAGATGATAAAACTTATGCTTGAACAGCCAGCAGAATTTGAGGCTATGAGTGAGCGGGCTTATAAATATAATGAATTTCATTTTTCAAAAAAGACTCTTATGGATGAGATGGACAACTATTTGAAATAGAGTAATTAGTGGGAGTATATAATTTTAGTTAATGGATAAGATTTGTTTTGGAACAGTACTGTACAAGCAGGCTAGAGAATTTTATGCGGACCTGATGGAATCGCTTGAAAAGCAGACTGAGCAGGATTTTGAGTTACTTTTTATTAATGATAATTATGAGGCGGATGAGTTTGCAAAGCTCGATTTTTTCCGAAGAGCAATTATTGAGGATAGATTTGATAAGAGGTTGACGCCAGGACTGCTTAGGATAGAGCTTTTGTTAGAAGCAAAAAAAAGAGGCTTTGATTTGATAATTGTAGGCGATGCTGATGATACCTTTGTTCCTACAAGGATAGAGCAGATGAAAAAAGCATATCAGTTAGACAAAGCAGCAGCCTTTTACTATAATGGTTTGGTTACAGATAAAGGTGATACAGTATTTGATGTTATGCCAGCAAGAACTACAGACGTTTTGGCGATTGCGCAGGCAAATTATCTTGGGATGTCAACTACGGCAATTAATCTTAACAAGCTTTCCTATGAGTTTTTAGAGAGCTTGAAGGAGGGCGATTGCAAGATTTTTGACTGGTATTTGTTTAGTCGAATTTTACTTGATGTTGGCTATGGCGTGTATGTCGAGGATGCGCAGACAGTTTATCGTATTCACGAAAATAATACAGTGGGTGTTAGCCACGATATAGAATTGGAAAAGAATGTAAAGCTTGAGCATTATGCTAGACTTGCCAAAAATTATCCAATTTTTGATGGATTATACAAAGCTTTGGCAGGCCTTGATTTAGATAGTATAGATACAACAAATAGCCACCATGGATACTGGTGGAGCAATATTATGATGGAGGATTTCAATGAAATTTAATTATCAGCAGATGGTAGCAGGAGGCCATAAGCCTTATGTAATTGCAGAGCTTGGAGCAAATCACAATGGTGATATGGACCTTGCAAAGACTATGATAAAGACTGCAAAGGAGTGTGGCGCAGATTGTGTCAAGCTTCAGAATTTTACAAAGACAAATGTTTTTTCAAAGAAAAATTATGAGGATAATTATTTCCTTGGCGATGATTATAGAAATCGTACAGATTATACACTTGAGTCAATTGTAGAGGCGTATGCTCTTTCATGGGAGCAGCAGCTTGAACTCAAGGCTTACTGCGATGAGCTTGATATTGAGCTTACATCAACACCTCTTGGTATGGAAGAGGTGGATTTCCTTGTAGACAAGCTTCATGTACCTTTCTTGAAGATTGCTTCTATGGATGTTGAGAATATTCCATTTTTGAAGCACTGCGGAAGCAAGGGCGTGCCAGTAGTTATTTCTACTGGACTTACAAGCATGGCAGATGTTTGTCGTGCCATCGAAGCAATTGAAGAGGGGGGCTGTCAGGAAATCTGCGTACTTCACTGTGTTTCTATCTACCCACCAGCAGACGAGCAGGTAAATCTCAATAATATCGATATGTATCGCAAGGCTTTTGGCTATCCAACAGGATACTCAGATCATACCTTTGGAACTATCGCACCCATTATGTCTATTGCAAAAAATGTATGTATTATCGAAAAGCATTTTACAATGGATAAGAATATGAAGGGCTGGGATCACAAGATTTCAGCTAATCCAGAAGAAATGAAAATCATCTGCGATGCGGCAGAGCAGGGCTTCAAGATGATGGGTAGCTATCGCAAGGTGGTTCAGGAAAGCCAGCATCAGCGTGAGGAATACAAGCGCTCAATTGTTGCAAAGACAGATTTGAAGAAGGGTCATATCCTGACGATAGATGACCTTGATTACAAGCGACCAGGTACAGCTATTTCGCCTAAGTTCTATGAGATGCTTCTTGGTAAAGAATTAAAAAGAGATATTACTGCTGATGAGCTTTTCCAGTGGGGAGATTTCTAATCAGTATATACGACCATCGTATTATATGAATCGAGGGAAATTATGATAGCATTTATTCCAGCCAGAGGTGGCTCCAAGGGAGTCCCAGGCAAAAACATAAAAGAAATTTGTGACAAGCCTTTGATTGCGTGGACAATCGAAGCTGCCTTAAAAGCAGACAGTATCGACAGAGTTATTGTGACTACTGATGATGAAAAAATTGCACAGGTTGCAAAGGAGTATGGCGCAGAGGTTCCATTTATGCGTCCCGCAGAGCTATCCTCTGATACAGCAAGTGCGATAGATGTATATCTTCACGCTACTGAGTTTGTTATGAATGAAACTGGTGAGACAATTGATAAGTTTATGGTACTTCTACCTACAGTTCCTCTTCGTGATGAGCATCATATCGATGAGGCAGTAGAGCAGTTTAAGGCAGATAAAGCCTGCACACTTATTTCATTTGCTGAGGCAGAGGTCCCTGCAAGCTGGTATCACCTGACAGATGAAAAGGGGCGTGTTCATAATGCTGGCTTTGGCAAGGGTATTACCATGACAAACCGTCAGAACAACGAGACTTATATCGTTCCAAATGGAGCTATCTATATACTTGATTATGACCTTTTGAAAAAAGAGCGCACCTATTATTGCGACAATACTGTTGCATATATTATGTCTCGTGAGGATTCGATTGATATCGATTATCCAATTGATTTTGAATTTGCAAAATGTCTTATGGAGAAAAAGCATAGAGGATGATAATTTTTAGGATGCTTGCCTTTTTGCTGCAGTTTACACTTGTACCTGTAGCACTTGGCCGATTAATTACATATAGAGTAAAAAATCCTAATCACAAGAAGCCTACGGAGATTTATCTGATAGGCTTCTTAGGTAGTATGTCTATATTTTTTGTGCTGTGCGCTGGCTTTACCTGGTGGCAAAATGTAAATACTGTACATGAGGTTGTAGTCGGAGCATTTACATATCTTAAGTGGACCTACTCAGTATTGCTTGCTGTTTTGTGTGTTGTTTGGCTGGTGCTTGACTACAAAAGGATTCTTCCTTTTTTTGCTACAGTAAAGGGGTCATTTTGCAATTTTTTGAATGAATTAAAAAAGGACAAGTATGCAATTATTTATGCAGCAGTTTTTATTGTACTGCTATTAGTTCAAATATTTTTTGCATTTAAATTTCAGATAAATGAGTGGTCCTACGATGATTATGATTATGTGGTAAATAGTCATGATACGATTACTCATGACATGATTGCAGATGTAAATATTATTAGCGGTACTTATCCTGTCACAGAGCCAAAGCGTGTTGCCACCTCGTGGCCTACATATATAGCGTATTTATCAGATATTTCTGATTTTGAGGTAACTACAGTTTGCCATACGATATTGCCAGTGGTGCTGCTTTTGATGGCATATGGTGTTTTTTATTATATGGCGACAGACTTATTTGAAAAAATAGATAATCGCTTTATTTTTATGATATTGCTGTCAGTTCTTATGATTTTTGGCGGATACTCACATTACTCTATTTCGTTTAGAATTTTGTGCGCTATCTGGCAGGGCAAGGCGGTTGTTTGTGGCATTGTATTGCCATTTGTATTTGTGTATTTTTCAAAGTTGTTAAAGGATGAAATTGAAAATGCAAATATGATATCTCTTTTGGCGGTTACACTTGGTGCGGCATCCATGACGACGATGGCTGCATTGCTTTTGCCACTTACACTTATTGCTATTTTTTTGGTAATGGGTGTTTATCATAGGAAAATAGTGGGTGTGAGATATCTTCTTGCAGGACTTTGTGGTCCGGGCATTCAGGTGGTATATTACATGCTGATATCGATGCTTTTAAAAGAGCAGCAGACATGGGGAAAATTATGGTTTGGCTAAACTTTATTAAATCAATATCTTCAAGCTTTTGGGCAAATATAGGGATTTTTACCATTTTTGTTGTTGCACTTGTGGGGATATTGCTTTTTGAAAGAGAAAAAATTAAAAGATACATTTATCTGTGGTACACACTTTTTGTACTTTTTCTGATTTACAATCCGCTTAGTTACCTTTTGGCAAAGCGGTTTTTGGAACAAAGTACATTTGAGCAGTACTATTTGAGATTTTTTTCGCTTGCACCTATAGCATTCGTGATTGTGTTTGGAATTACGCTTCTTTTAGATAATCTCTCAGGGCTAAAGAAAATGCTTGCTGTGATGGCAGCGGTTGGCGTGATTGTTTTTTGTGGAGATCTCTTATACAACGAGGACTGGTTTACAGTATCTGAGAATCGTATGAAGATTCCGCAGGATGTAGTGACGATTTCTGATTTTTTCTTAAACGAGACAGCGCTGGCAAATTTAGGATATAGTCTTGATGAGAATAATGATATTGTTTTAAGTGACAATTCTTTATCTAAACAAGAAGCTGCAGATGAGTCTTCAGTGTCAAAGGAAGAGCTTTTTGGCGGTTTTAAAGATGCCGAGGAGCAGTATGTTCATGAGCAGACAGAGATTACCGAAAAGCTTATTAGAATTATGGCACCTCAGGAAATCGCGGTATATTTACGACAGTATGATGAGCGTTTTTCTTTGCCATTTACACGTTATGTTGAGGATGTAGCGTATGAGCTTACTAATCAGAACCCTAAGCCTCAAGAGGTTGTAAGCTACTGCAATAAAAATAATATTGATTTTGTAGTTGTATCAAAGGATCCAGGGATTGTAAATAGCTATCTCAATTATGGATTTGAGTTTTTGGCATGGACCAATAAGTATGCTTTGTTAAAGGTTATGCCTGAGCCGAGCTGGATTCTCACGGAGTACAATATGGCATCAGGTGATCAGGGCATGTTTTATACCATGTCAAATCGTACGGACGGCACGCTTATTGTAATAGATGGCGGTGATATCGCAAATGAAGCTCAGGTTCGCAAAGCGATAAAGGACAATGGTGGCGTGGTTGATGCTTGGATTTTGACACATTATCATCAGGACCACTGTTCAGTTTTTAATGCTGTATATCAGAATCCGCAGGGAATCAAAATCAAGGATATCTATGCAACACCGCTTGATGCTTCGATTTTTCATAGTGTCGCTCAGGAGTGGGATGATGTAGATGTATATGATAAATTCCATGAAATCACAGTTGATGATGAGCGAGTTCATTATATTTCAAGAGATGATAAGCTGGCCTTTGATAAGCTTGAGATTACTTTTTTGAGTGCCTGTGACGATGTGGTTTATGACAATAAAGAGGATATTCCAAACAATGCATCTCTTGTATTAAATCTAGAGACGGAGTATAGAAGTGCTATTATCTGTGCTGATTGTCACAGCAAGGGCATGGGAGAATATCTCGTAAATACTTATGGCGATGAGCTTGATTGCGATGTGCTTCAGCTTGCACACCATGGTAATAATTCAATACCGCAGGAGACTGGTTTTTATGATAAGACTTCTCCGGAGGTTGCGATTTTCGACTGTCCAGATTGGGTGTTAAATGGAAAGCAGTACACAGCTAAGGACTTGAAGAAATATCTGGAAGAAAATGGAATTCGAACTGTAAGCTATGAGACGACTCCAAATGTATTCGGATTCTAGTATAATTACATTTAGTTGATGTCAGATATTCAGCGATTTTTCGCAGTGTACGAAGTGATTGGCGGATTATCGGCGTAAGAATTATTAGCTGATTAGAGTTTAAAAAATATTTCACAAGGATTTTTTGTAATGGAAAAAATAAGAAGTAACAAAAAACTTATTACAATATGTGTGATTTCGGCAATCCTTTTTGCTAGATGTGACCTTGGAATTGTATATAACAAGGCTGTTATGCTTATCAATGTCCTGGTGGATTTTATAGCATTTTGCTATTGTGCATTTTTAGCATGTGAGCCGCAGGATAAGCCCACTAAGTTAAAAGGTGTGGCTGTCAATTTAAAAGAAGCATTACTCAATATAGCTGTAATATGGCTTGTAGTAGTGAGCTTGATGGTCTTTATCTACGGACATTTTTTAATTGGTACGCCATCTGATTTTTATAGTAGACAGTATGCGCTTCTTACTGTAGTTCCAGCGTTACTTATTTTCTATTTGCTTACGCAGAATGATTTTTCAGATACTACAGATATTTTAGCTATTTCTGGTAGTGTAGTGATTGTTGCAGGTTTTATTACAGGTATAATTTATGATGATTGCTATACTGAGTGGTTCGAGGGAACCTTTGCCAGAGTAGGGAAAACACCTGCGGGAACAATTGTTGATGCGGGAAATCTTTTCATCATTTTGCTTGTGCCAGTGTTGTACAAGCTTTTGGTATGCAAGCAATACAAAAAGTACATATTGCCGACGATTGTTGGCGTAGTTGGAATCCTGCTTACAGGCTGCAAGGCAGCGATGATACCCCTTGTCTTGATTTTTGCAATTATGATGCTTGGTTCAGCGAAGGACAAGAAGACTTTGTATCGTAGCATTTTGATTTTAGCGATACTTTTTGTGGTTGTAGTTGTACTTTGCTTTACAGTGCCAATTCTTTATGATATCGTAGCAGACCGTTTTATTGAGCTTTTTACTGGAGTGGGGGATAAGGAGTTTGACCTTCATACAAGTACGGGCCAGCGCATGGCGGTGATAGCAGCATTTAAAGCGCACTTTTGGGAGGCACCGGTTTTTGGCCATGGATTTTATGCGTTCAAGGCAATGCCATATTCGCAGCTTGAAGAGTACAAGGAAAATGGAGTTGTTATGTATCGAAACATCCAGATTCATATGAATTTTTTGGAGGTTCTCTTTAGCTATGGAATTGTGGGCTTTATTATTTACTATAGCTTGCCAGTGAAGCTTGTGATTGATGCTTTTAGAAACCATATCAAAGAAAGTAAGCTGATTGCATTTTCTTTGTTGGTATCTATGTTTTTTATAGATTTGGGACTTGATATGTATTACAAGTACTTAATTCCATATTTTACATATCTGGTAGTTTACTGGTATGAAAAGCAAAAAGTGAAATAGAAGACAGGAGTAGGGAGCAGAAGTAAACTTGTTTTAGTCACTGCTTGAGAGTAAATCTTGAATTTTAGCATAGAATACATAAGTAAATTGTGATAGAATCAATTAAGTTATTTATGAGAAAAAAGACAACCCGAGTTGTCTTAGGAGGAAAAACATGAAGTACGCAATTATTGGTTGTGGAAGAATTTCACCAAACCACGTAGTAGCATCACAGAAAACAGGACTTGAGATGGTAGCACTTTGCGATTTGTTACCTGAGGCAATGGATGATAAAATCAGAAAATTTGATATACCAGATTCTGTAAAGAAATATACAGATTATAAAGAAATGCTTGCAAAGGAGAAGCCTGAGCTTGTGGCAATTGCTACAGAATCAGGAAAGCATGCGCAGATTGCAATTGATTGTATCGAGGCAGGCTGTAATGTCATCATTGAAAAGCCAATCGCTCTTTCTTTGGAGGATGCAGATGCAATCATCGAAGCTGGTAAGCGTAAGGGTGTAAAGGTTTGTGCTTGCCATCAGAATAGATTTAATGGAGCAATTCAGCGTATCCGCGAGGCTATGGATAAGGGCCGTTTTGGTAAGCTTTTATATGGTACTGCACATATCAGATGGACTAGAGATCATGAGTATTATGATAGAGCTTCTTGGAGAGGAACCTGGGAGCAGGATGGTGGAGCACTTATGAATCAGTGTATCCATGATATTGATCTTTTGCGTTGGATGATGGGCGATGATGTCGTGAGAGTAATTGGTATGACAGATAGACTCAAGCATGATTACATTCAGGCAGAGGATCTTGGAATCGCTTTAGTACAATTTGCAAATGGTTCTTATGGAATTATCGAGGGTACTACAAATGTATTTGATAAGAATCTTGAGGAAACTCTCTATATCTTTGGTGATAAGGGAACGGTTAAGGCTGGCGGAGATGCAGTAAATCTCCTTGAAGAGTGGAGATTTTCAGATTATATGGATGATCCTGAGGAAGTAAAGAAGGCTTGTTCAGAGCTCCCTCCAAACGTATATGGCTTTGGTCATACAAAGCTTTACCGTGATGTAATTGATGCCATCGAAAATGATCGCGAGCCATATGTAAATGGCGAAGCAGGTCGTCGTGCTCTTGAGATGGTACTTGCAATTTATAAATCGGCTGCAACAGGACTTCCTGTTGAGTTACCTATGAAATCTTGCAGCACAATGGATTTCGTAGGAAGGTTTGATAAATAGTTGTTTTCTTATCCCGTGTAGTGAGAGTTAGTCTTGGCTAGCGGGATTTTTGTGTAGAAAGTGAGGTTTCTATGAAAAAGAGATTATTAAGCGTTATTCTTATAATATCTACTGTGGCAATGATGTTTGTAGGCTGCGGTAAGGAAGAGTCGGTCGAGCCAGTTCCTTCACCTGAGCCACAGGAGGAGATGGTAGAGGAAGAGCCTGTTGAAAATACGCCAGCAGATTTTGAGGCCAGTGGTCTTGAAGTATATGAGGGTGAAGATTTTAGAGAATGGATTTCTAACAATCGAGAGGATTACCCGGATTTAAATGATGCGGATTATGGCAATTTTAGAATGATTACTACTACAGGAATTAAAGAAGATATGCTTTATAGAAGCTCAAATCCTGTTTCATCAGGTATGAACAGAGGTGAGCAGTGTATGGCTGAGCTTGAGCGTTTAGAGATACCTACTATCATCAATTTGTGTCAGTGGTGTGAGGATGCTCAACAGGAAGAGTATTTTGCTGGTTCACATTATGCGCATGCATTAGTAGTTTATACACCTGTAGAGTCTGATTTTGGTGGTCCTGGCTATGATCATGAGATGGCGAAGGGATTTAAAGTTTTTGCAGATTATTCTGGTCCATATTTGTTCCATTGCAAGGGTGGAAAAGATAGAACAGGATTTATGGCTGCGATTCTTGAAGCTTTGATGGGTGGTACATTAGCAGAAATTCAGGATGATTATATCAGAACATTTACGAATTATTATGCAGTTATTGATGGAAAACATTGCGATTTATCAGAAGAGTCAAAGGCTGAGCTTGCACAGGAGATAAATAATTATCTTATCTATGCGTTTGATACAGATGATATTGAACATTGTGATTTAGTTGCAGGTGCAGAGCATTATCTTACAGTAAAGGCAGGTTTATCTGCTGATGATGTTGCGAAGATTAAGCATAATTTAGCAGAATAGTACTTTACAGTTCATTAAACGATTTGAAAATTGTAGTGTCAGAGGACACATAAAAAGCTGAGCCAAATAAGGAAGGTTCAAAGGAAGCTAGAAATCTGTAGATGTTAAAAAATAGGGGCAAATGACCTATGAAAAAGCTGAGCCAAAGAGGATAGTTCAGCGGAAGCTGGAAATCTGTAGATGTTAAAAAATAGGGGCAAATGACCTATGAAAAGTTGAGCCAAAGAAGGAAGGCTCAGAGGAAGCTGGAAATTTGTAGATATATAAAATTAAGGAAAAAGATATGAAAGAATACGGCGGATGTATACCACTTGAACTAAATATTGGTCAGGAGTTTGATTATCATGGCTTCGATGTAGTGGCTTTGAATTCGGGGCGTAGTGCGATAAGCTATGCCGCTATTTCTGGCGAGTTTGAGATAGTGTATATCCCGTATTATACATGCAAAAGTGTAGAAGCCAGCCTGTTTGAACACGGTATAGAGGTAAGATATTACAATATCGACGAGCACTTTATGCCTGAGAACGTACCAGATCCTGAGGCTGTAGAGAAGGATAATAGAGAACGTAGCTTTACTGAATATGCTACAGAAAATGATTCTGAAGTGTTTAAAAAGATAAAAGAGGAATATAGCAGTTCTTCAAAAAAGGCACTTTTTGTCTATACAAATTACTTTGGAATTATGACAAAGGAGATGCAGCAGCAGATTCTTTCAAAGTATGAAAATGTACTTTTTGACAATACACAGGGATTTTTTACCGAGCCGGTTCACGGAGCGTATAATGCATATTCCTGCAGAAAATTCTTTGGTGTACCAGATGGAGCATATCTTGTGGCTGATGATTTAAAGCGGCTTGAGCTTGAACTGGATGAGTCAAGTGTGACTGCAAATTATCTTTTAAAAGCAATTGAGTATGGTCCAAATGCTGCATATGCTGATTCCAAGGAAAATGAAGAGCGTATCAATAATTCGGGCATGAAGTTTATGTCAAAGCTTACAGAGACTTTAATGAATAACATCAATCAGGAGGCAGTAGACAATCGTCGACAGATAAATTTTACACAGCTCCATAATATGTTAAAGGATGTTAACAAGATAAATCCAATATTAGAAAATGGCGCACCAATGGTATACCCTCTACTTGTAAAGAGTGATACTCTGCGCCAGCATCTAATTGATAATAAAGTATTCGTACCTACCTGGTGGCGCTGGATTCTTGAATCAGAACAAACAAATGAATTCGAGAAGGAATTAGCGAAATATCTTATCCCACTTCCAATTAATCAGTATTACACAGTTGGCGATATGATGCAGATTGCAAAAATTGTAAAGGCGGGCATTAATTAAAAGTAGCCTGAGCCAAGGTACAATATGAAAAATTAAAATAAAAAATTATCTTTGGGATAACGAGTAATAGAGTCAAAAGTCCTAGGAAAGCTGGTTTTATTATCTCAAAATTATTACCATCAAACCCCGATAAAAGCGCGGATATCAATTATCGTGGTTCGTAACGTCTCGCCGCGCATATAAAAACCCCGAGCAGGTAGAATATGAAGAAAATAGTGGTCTAATTATCAGAAATCCTTGCCATCAAAGATAAAGCCCATATAATGGTGTAAATTCAAAAATTAAATAAAAAGAGCCAAGTGCTCATCTTTCAGTTAAAATTAAGTTACCACACAAAACATAACTGAGGAGGTTGACACTATGGCTCAATTACATTTTACATTGGATCA